>NZ_JBFTLQ010000003.1:0-181494 GCF_056396525.1 Cupriavidus sp. 05T41 | reverse complement strand
GCCGAGGTCGCCGCGCAGCCGGCGCCGGCCGCCGCCGCATGGCCGGAAGTGCCGGTGATGCCGTCGCTGGGCGCCGGCTGGGTGATCGGGCGCATGAGCGCGCTCGACGTAGAGGCGGTGGCGCAKATCGAGGCGCGCGCCTACAGCCATCCGTGGACGCGCGGCAATTTCGAGAATTCCGTCAAGGCCGGCCATCTCGGCATGACCCTGCGCGACCCGGCCGGCGTGTTGATCGCCTACGCCGTGCTGATGCCGGTCGTCGACGAGATGCACCTGCTCAACATCACCGTGGACCCGGTGCATCAGCGCAACGGGCTAGGCCGGCTGATGCTGGCCGCCGCCCTGGCCACGGCGCACGCGCATCACCTGCACACCATGCTGCTGGAAGTGCGGCCCTCCAATACCGGCGCGATCGAGTTGTACCGGCAGGCGGGCTTTGCCGAAATCGGGCGGCGCAAGGGCTATTACCCCGCGGCCGGACAGGTCCGCGAGGATGCCCTGGTGCTGCGCCGCGCATGGTCGCCCTCGGAGGCCCAGCCATGAGCCGGCGCGCCAGGTTCCTCGAGGTACTCGGCATCGGCGAGGAGTGGGTGCTGCGCCGCGCGCCGGCCGCGGCGCAGGAGGCGTTGGTGGAGGCCGATGCGGATCTGGCGGCGCCGCCTGCCGCCGTCGTGGCGGACATGGCGGCCGAAGCCATCGTCCAGGGGGCGCCCGCTGCCAGTGCGGAGGCGCCCCGTGCCCTGGCGGAGCCTGCCGTCGGGCCGCGGGCCGTAGCGCCGCAGCCGGAGGCGKAACCGGTGATGGAGCCGGTGATGGAGCCGGAACCCACGCCGKAGCCGGCGACGGCCTTCGCGCCGGTGCCGGCGCTGCCGTCGGCGCCCGGCGCCKATGCGCGCGCCGCCGCCATCGCCGGGCTCGACTGGGCAGCGCTGGCGGCGCGCGTCTCGGCTTGCACCGACTGCGGCCTGTGCGGCCATMGTACCCAGACCGTATTCGGCGTCGGCGACCGCCAGGCCGAATGGATGCTGGTGGGCGAAGCCCCCGGCGAGAACGAGGACAAGCAGGGCGAGCCCTTCGTCGGCCAGGCCGGCAAGCTGCTCGACAATATGCTGGGCGCGCTCGGCCTGGCGCGCGGGCGCAATGTCTTCATTGCCAATGTGCTGAAATGCCGCCCGCCCGGCAACCGCAATCCCGAGCCGGACGAAGTGGCGCAGTGCGAGCCCTATCTGCGCCGCCAGATCGCGCTGGTGCAGCCCAAGCTGATCGTGGTGCTCGGGCGTTTCGCGGCGCAGTCGCTGCTGCGTACCACCACGCCGATCKGCAAGCTGCGCGGCAGTGTCCACAGCTACGAGGGCATTCCGGTGGTGGTGACCTATCACCCGGCCTACCTGTTGCGCACGCTGACCGACAAGGCGCGTGCCTGGGAAGACCTTTGCCTGGCCCGCGAGGTGCATGCCCGTGCGGGAGCCAAGGCCTGACGCCGCGCTGAGCCCCGGCGGCGCCATCGAGATGGCGTCGCTGTGGCGCCATGCCGTCTCGCAGCGCCTGCGCGAACTGGCGTGGTGCTCGCTGTCGCCGCCGTTGCTGGCGTTCCTGCCGGCCGGCCATGTGGGCGGCGGGACCGATGGGAGCGATGGGGCCGATGGGGCCATCAACGGTCACGTCAATGGCAGCATCAACGGCAACTTCAACGGAAATCTCAGCGTCGGCGGCGCTCTCGGCGGTGTCCCCGACGGCAGTCCGGGCAGCATCGTCCAGGGCGCCAGCGCGGATACGCCGGCCGCGCATATCGCCGCTGGCCTGGCGCACTGGCCTGATGGCGCGCTGGCCGCCTGGCAGCGCTGGCTGCTGTGCGCCGATCCGGCCTCGCTGCCGCTGACCATCGCCGAACTGGCGGCGGGCCGCGAGCATCCGCGCGCGCGTGGCCCCGCGCATGCGCCCAGCCTGCGGCTGGGCCGCCATGCCGAGCGCCTGCTCCAGTTCACGCTMGAACACACTGCCGGCCTGGAACTGCTGGCGGCCAACCTGCCGGTACGCCGCGCCGCCGCGCACGGTGTGCAGACGCTGGGCGAACTCGACTTCGTCTGGCGCGATACGCGCAGCGGGGCGACCGTCCATTGGGAAATGGCGGCCAAGTTCTACCTGCTGGTCGGGCCGGACGCCTCGGCGGGGCACGGCGACGCCGCACCGCCGCGCCTGCATCATTTCGTCGGTCCCAACCTGGTGGACAGGCTGGGCGACAAGCTCGGCCATCTGGTCCACCGTCAGTTGCCGCTGTCGCGCGCGCCCGAGGCGCTGGCGCTGCTGGGGCGCACCGTGGACCGCAGCGAGGTCTACCTGCTTGGCTGGCTGTTCTACCGCAACGGCGTCGTCCCCGCCGGGGTGCGCGACCTCGGCATTGCGCCGGATCACCTGCATGGCTGGTGGTCCGCCTTGCAGGACTGGTCGGCGTGGGCCGCCACGCGCACGGGCTCGCGCTGGTATCGCCTGCCGCGCTCGGCMTGGATGGCGCCGGCCATGGTCGCCCAGGCCCACACGGAGCCGCTCGAGGCCGTGCGCGAAGCGCTGGCGCAACGCTTTGCCGAAACCCAGCACGACAAGGTCTGGCGGCGCGAGGCGCCGGTGATGCTGTGCGAACWGGAACCTGCCGGAGCGAGCGCGCCAGGGCTGTGGCGCGAGTGCTCGCGCGGCTTCGTGGTGCCGCCGGGCTGGGAGGAGCGGGCGCGGCAACGCGTTGCAGCCTTGCCGGAATAGCCGCCCGCGGCCGCGCCGCGGGGCGACGGCCGTCAGTGGTGTTAGTGGTGCTAGTGGTGCTTGTCCTCGCCGATCATGGCGAGCGAGTTGAAGTTGCGCACGTTGTAGCGGTGCTGGCGCATCACCAGCACCATKGTGACGCAGACAAAGATCCCGAACGCCACGATGACGATGCCGATGGGCACGTTGAGCTTGATCAGCAGGGCGTACAGGCACAGCATCAGCAGCACCGAGACGTTTTCGTTGAAGTTCTGTACGGCGATCGAGTGGCCGGCGGACAGCAGCACATGGCCGCGGTGCTGCAGCAGCGCGTTCATCGGCACCACGAAGTAGCCGGACATGCCGCCCACCAGCATCAGGAACAGATAGGCAATGGCCATGTACAGCGGCATGTGCATGCCGAGCACGTCGAACGAGATCTCGGGAAGGCTGTGCTTGGTGTAGAAGGCCATCAGCATCACCACCACGCCCATCGCCACGCCGAAGGGCAGCACCGACAGCGATTTGCGCAGCGGAATGCGCATGGCGGCCAGGATCGCGCCGACCGCCACGCCGACGGCCACCACCGCCTGCAGCAGCGCGCCCTGGGACAGGTTCAGCCCGAGCGACTTCTCGGCCCATTTCAGCACGATKAACTGCAGGGTGGCGCCAGCGCCCCAGAACAGCGTGGTCACGGCCAGCGAGATCTGKCCAAGCTTGTCCTGCCACAGCGCGGTGAAGCAGTCGGCGAATTCGGCGATCAGCTTGATCGGATTCTTTTCCTGCTGCGGATAGCGCGCGCCGGTTTCCGGGATGAACAGGTTGAAGATGGCGGCGATCACGTAGAACAGCATGATGACCACCATGGCGGCCTCGGCCGGGGTGTTGATGCCGGTGTCCACGAAGGGCACGTCGAAGCSGAGCAGSATSTYSGAGATATGSACSGAGATCAGCGCGCCGCCSACCACSGTGCCSAGGATGATCGAGCCTACCGTGAGGCCTTCGATCCACCCGTTGGCGGCGACCAGCTTTTCCGGGGGAAGCAGTTCGGTGAGGATGCCGTACTTGGCCGGCGAGTAGGCGGCGGCGCCGAATCCCACGATGCCGTAGGCCAGCAGCGGGTGCAGCCCGAACATCATGATCGYGCAGCCGGCAATCTTGATCGTGTTGGTGATGAACATCACCTTGCCCTTCGGCATGGAGTCCGCGAAGGCGCCCACGAAGGCGGCCAGCACGACATAGGAGAGCACGRAGAACAGCTTGAGCAGCGGCGTCATCCACTGCGGGGAGTGCAGTTCGGTAAGAAGGGCAATGGCGGCGATCAGCAGCGCGTTGTCGGCCAGCGAGGAGAAGAACTGCGCCGCCATGATGGTATAAAAACCCTTCTTCATACTTTGGACTCTTTCTCCATCGCTCAAGCCTTGCAAGACGGGCGCCAGCACGCTGCCGGGCGCTGTCATTGCCACTGTCATTACCTGTAGGGAACCTGGGCCCGCACCGCTGTCAAAGTGATGCCCATGCCGGTCTTCCGAGTGTCGCGCAAACCGCCTGACCCTGTTTGACATATTGCATCACTTTTAAAACATGGCCGGAACGTCCGGCTTTATAACACGAAAGTAGGGCGTTTCCGAGCATCTGCGGACCGCCGGTTTGACAGCGCAGATGCGCTGCGATTCCCTAAATGATTCTTCGAGTGTGTTCAAATAACGTCTGTGCGGCGAGCCACGCGCACCGGGTCTTCCCCTATATGGTGCATCCCTGACCCGGGGCGCGGACCGGCCAGCCGGCCGGGAGCCCCGCCATGCCAACCCGCCGCCGCCCCCTCCAGAAGCAACAGCGATCCCATGCCTAGACCCATTCACGCCGTTATCCATCAACCGGCCCTGGCCAATAACCTGGAAATCGTGCGCCGCTGTGCACCCGCGTCGCGCGTCTGGGCCGTCGTCAAGGCCAACGCCTATGGCCATGGCATCCGCCGCGCCTTCGCCGGCCTGCGCGCCACCGACGGCTTCGGCCTGCTCGACCTGAACGAAGCCGTGCTGCTRCGCGAACTGGGCTGGCAAGGCCCGATCCTTCTTTTAGAGGGTTTCTTCCAATCCCAGGACGTGCCTTTGCTGGAGCAGTACCGCCTCACCACCGCCGTCCATTGCGAAGAACAGCTGCGCATGCTGGAAGTCGCGCGTCCCAAGGGGCCGCTGGGCATCCAGCTCAAGCTCAATACCGGCATGAACCGCCTCGGCTTCCGTGCGGACCAGTACCGCACCGCCTGGGAACGCGCGCGCACCCTGTCCTGTGTGGGCAGTATCGTGCATATGACGCATTTCTCCGACGCCGACGGCCCGCGCGGCATCGCCCACCAGCTCGAGGTCTTCGACRCCGCCACGGCCAACCTGCCGGGCGAGGCCAGCCTGTCCAATTCCGCCGCCACGCTCTGGCATCCCCAGGCCCACCGCACCTGGGTGCGGCCGGGCATCGTGCTGTACGGCGCCTCGCCCACCGGCCTGTCCGGCGACGTGGCCAGCTTCGGCCTGCAGCCGGCCATGTCGCTGCACAGCGAGCTGATCTCCGTCCAGGACCTGCAGCCCGGCGATACCGTCGGCTACGGCTCGCTGTTCAAGGCCGAGCGCCCGATGCGCATCGGCGTGGTGGCCTGCGGCTATGCCGACGGCTACCCGCGCCATGCCGCCGGCTGGGGCGACAACCCGGCGCCGGTGCTGGTCGACGGCGTGCGCACGCACCTGGTGGGCCGGGTGTCGATGGACATGATCTGCGTCGACCTCACGCCTTGCCCCAAGGCCCGCGTGGGCAGCGCCGTCACCCTGTGGGGCCAGGGCCTGCCGATCGACGACGTGGCCGCCGCCAGCGGCACCGTGGGCTACGAGCTGATGTGCGCCCTGGCGCCCAGGGTGCCGGTCACGGTGGCGACCCTGACCGCGCCGGAGCAGCCCGCGCTGGCCTGATTGCCGGCGGGCAGGCTGACGCCTGCCCGGGCCGCCGCCTGGCGATATCCGGGTGGCGTGCGCTGCCCCGGGCGCCGCCTGCAAGCCAGCCTGCGATCGGCTGCCGCCTGCCGGGCGCCGGCCATTGTTCATCCACCGCTTCTTATCCATCGTTTCTCCGGGGACCCCAGTTGGCCAAGCCAAAGAACGTCTATACCTGCACCGAATGCGGCGGCACCTCGCCGCGCTGGCAGGGCCAGTGCCCGCAATGCCAGCAATGGAACACGCTGGTAGAGAGCGTGGCGGAATCGCCGTCGGCCAAGCGCTTCGCGCCGCTGGCGGCCTCGGCCATGGTGCAGCGGCTGTCGGAGATCGACGCGGCCGACGTGCCGCGCTTCTCCAGCGGCATCGATGAATTCGACCGCGTGCTGGGCGGGGGGCTGGTGGCCGGCGGGGTGGTGCTGATCGGCGGCGATCCCGGCATCGGCAAGTCCACGCTGCTGCTGCAGGCGCTGGCCAACCTTGCCTCGGAGCGCCGCGTGCTCTACGTCAGCGGCGAAGAGTCGGGCGCGCAGATTGCCTTGCGCGCGCAGCGCCTGGGGGTGGACAGCCCGCAGCTCGCCTTGCTGGCCGAGATCCAGCTGGAGAAGATCCAGGCCACGCTGGAGGTGGAGAAGCCCGAGGTGGCGGTGATCGACTCGATCCAGACCCTGTACTCCGATGCGCTGACGTCGGCGCCCGGCTCGGTGGCGCAGGTGCGCGAATGCGCGGCGCAGCTGACCCGCATCGCCAAGAGCAGCGGCATCACCATCATCCTGGTCGGCCATGTGACCAAGGAAGGTGCGCTGGCCGGCCCGCGCGTGCTCGAGCATATCGTCGACACCGTGCTGTACTTCGAGGGCGACACGCACTCCTCGCATCGCCTGATCCGCGCCTTCAAGAACCGCTTCGGCGCGGTCAACGAACTGGGCGTGTTCGCCATGACCGAGCGCGGCCTGCGCGGCGTCAGCAATCCCTCGGCGCTGTTCCTGTCGCAGCACGAGCAGGTCGTGCCCGGTTCCTGCGTGCTGGTCACGCAAGAGGGCACGCGGCCGCTGCTGGTGGAAGTGCAGGCGCTGGTCGATGCCGCGCACGTGCCCAACCCGCGCCGCCTGGCCGTGGGGCTGGAACAGAACCGCCTGGCGATGCTGCTGGCGGTGCTGCACCGCCATGCCGGCATCGCTTGCTTCGACCAGGACGTGTTCCTCAACGCCGTGGGCGGGGTCAAGATCGCCGAGCCGGCGGCCGACCTGGCCGTGCTGCTGGCCATCCATTCCTCCATGCGCAACAAGCCGCTGCCGCGCGGGCTGGTGGTGTTCGGCGAAGTCGGCCTGGCCGGCGAGATCCGGCCCAGTCCGCGCGGGCAGGACCGCCTGCGCGAAGCCGCCAAGCTCGGCTTCACCACGGCGGTCATTCCCAAGGCCAATGCGCCCAAGCAGAAGATCGACGGCCTCGAKGTGCTGGCGGTGGAGCGGCTGGAGCAGGCCATCGACCGCGTCCGTCATCTCGAGTGAACGCCATGCCGGGCCAGCACGATCAGGCGCCAGCCGGCTCCGCAAGCGGAGCCGGGCCGGTGACCCTGGAGACCGCGCGCCTGCGCCTGCGCCAGTGGCGCGACGCGGATTTCGCGCCGTTCGCCGCGCTCAATGCGGACCCGCTGGTGATGGCCTGCTTCCCGGCGCCGCTGGAGCGCGCTGCCAGCGATGCCATGGCATTGCGCTGCCAGGACCTGATCGCGGCACGCGGGTGGGGCTTGTGGGCGGCCGAGCGCAAGGCGGACGGGGCATTCATCGGTTTCGTCGGCCTGCACGAGCCCGCCGCCACGCTGCCGTTCTCGCCCTGCGTGGAAATCGGCTGGCGCCTGGCGCATGCATACTGGGGGCAGGGCTATGCCACGGAGGCGGCGCGGGCCGCGCTGCGCTTCGGGTTCGGGCGCCTGGGCCTGGCGGAAATCGTTTCGTTCACGGCACTGCCCAACGTCCGCTCGCGGGCTGTGATGGAGCGGGTCGGCATGGTGCCCGACGGCACCTTCGACCATCCGGCCGTGGCGCAGGGCAGCCCGTTGCGGGCGCACTGGCTGTACCGCCTKGCCGCGGCGCGGTGGCGGGCGCAAGGCGGCCCGACGTMCGCCTGAGCCCGCCGCGCGCGGGCGTGCGAGCGCGCGCGGCAAGGCCATGATCTGCGTCAATCCGCCGCAAGCGGCACGCCGCCGGCCGCGCCGGAATGGCAAGGCGTGCAACACAAAATCGGTAATAATGAGCCTCGCATTGCGCACGTCCGGCAAATGGCCGGGCGGCGCACCAATKGACGGGCCCGCGGCAACGGATCCCGACGGATCAGCCCGGGTGGCATCGTCCGGCCCTTTTTGCTACTGAACCATGCAAGCCAATTCCCGCAGTTTCTTCMTGCTGATCGCCGCGATCTCGTTCGGGCTGGTCGGCTATGCCCTCTACCTGCAGCATGTGGAAGGCTACCAGCCGTGTCCGCTGTGCGTGATGCAGCGTTTCGCCTTCGTCGCCATCGGCCTGTTCTCGCTGCTGGCCGCCATCGCGCAGAACACGCGCAGCCTGTGGCAGGGGCTGGGCATGTTGTCCGGCGTGGGTGGCATCGMGGTGGCCGGCTATCACGTGTCGCTGCTGCTGAACCCCAAGGCCAGCTGCGGCATCGACCCGCTGGAGAACTGGGTCAACCGCTTGCCGACGGCCAAGCTGCTGCCGCAGGTGTTTTTCTCGGACGGCATGTGCACCACGCCGCTGCCCCCGATCTTTGGCCTGTCGATTCCGGCCTGGTCGCTGATMTGGCTGTTMATCCTGACGGCGACGCTGGCGATCGGCATGATCCGGCGCGAGAAGAACTACCGCTGAGCGCCGGCATCGTCTGCGCAACGGCGCGCAGCCGCGGCGTATCCGGGGGCGGGCGCCCCCGGGATCCTTCCCTTGCGCGTCCAGGCGACCCTAGACGATCTGTTCGATCTGCTCCTGCAGCTCGAGCCAGCGCTCCTCCAGCGTATCGAGCTCGCCGCCGACTTCCCCTTGCCGCTTGAGCATCTCCATCAGCTTGCTCTTGTTGGCCTCGGCATAGCTGGCCTCGTCGGCCATGAAGGCATCGATMTCGCCCTTGGCCTGCTGTAGCACGGCCATGCGCTTTTCCACCTTTTCCAGTTCCTTGGTCAGCGGCTTGCGCAGCTGGGTCAGGCGCTGGCGCTCGTCGGCCTCGGCGCGGCGCTGGTCACGGCGGTTGGTGCCGCCCGCCGCGCTGTCGCYGCCGGCCGGGGCACGGTCCGCGGTGGCGGCGTTGCGCTTGGCGGCGGCCTGCTGCAGCAGCCAGTCGCGGTAGTCGTCCAGGTCGCCATCGAAGGGTTTGATCGTGCCTTCGCCCACCAGCATGAACTGGTCGGTGGTGGCGCGCAGCAGGTGACGGTCGTGGGAGACCACGATCAGCGTGCCCTCGAACTGSGCCAGCGCCATGGTGAGCGCCTCGCGGGTGTCGAGGTCCAGGTGGTTGGTGGGCTCGTCGAGCAGCAGCAGATTGGGCTTCTGCCACACGATCAGCGACAGCGCCAGGCGCGCCTTCTCGCCGCCGGAGAACGGCTCGATCGGCGAGGTAGCCATGTCGCCGCGGAAGTTGAAGCTGCCGAGGAAGTCGCGCAGTTCCTGCTCGCGCGTGTCCGGCGCCAGCCGCGCCAGGTGCTGCAGCGGCGAGTCATGGTCGCGCAGCGTTTCCAGCTGGTGCTGGGCGAAGTAGCCGATCTGCAGCCCCTTGCCCTGGCGCATCTTGCCGGCCAGCGGCTCCTGCGTGTCCGCCAGCGTCTTCACCAGCGTGGACTTGCCCTGGCCGTTGGCGCCCAGCAGGCCGATGCGCTGGCCGGTCTGGATCGACAGCGACAGGTTGTGCAGGATGGTCACGGGCGGCGCATCCGGCGCGGGCGGCGGGTAGCCGCAGTCCACGCCCTCGAGCACCATCATCGGGTTGGGCGCGGCGTCCGGCTCGCGGAACTCGAAGGCAAAGCCGGCGGCGATATGCACCGGCGCCAGGCGCTCCATCTTCTCCAGCGCCTTGACCCGGCTCTGCGCCTGGCGCGCCTTGGTGGCCTTGGCCTTGAAGCGGGTGATGAAGGATTCGAGGTGGGCGATCTCCTTCTGCTGGCGCGAGTAGGCCGATTGCTGCAAGGCCATCTGCTGCAGGCGCAGGGTCTCGAACTGGGTGTAGTTGCCGCCGTAGCGGCGCAGCTGCTGGTTCTCGATATGCACCGTGACATTACAGATCGCATCGAGGAATTCGCGATCGTGCGAAATCATTACCAGCGTTCCCGGGTAGCGGGCCAGCCAGTCTTCCAGCCAGACGATCGCGTCCAGGTCCAGGTGGTTGGTCGGTTCGTCGAGCAGCAGCAGGTCGGACGGGCACATCAGTGCCTGCGCCAGGTTCAGGCGCATGCGCCAGCCGCCCGAGAACGAGGCCACCGGCTGCGATACCTGCGCCAGCGTGAAGCCCAGCCCCAGCAGCAGCGCCTCGGCGCGCGCCGGCGCGGTGTAGCCGTCGGCATCGGCGAACGCCGCGTGGGCGTCGCCCTCAGCGGTGCCGTCGCCGCTGGCCTGGGCAGCCGTGATGCGTGCCTCGATGTCGCGCAGGCGGGTGTCGCCGTCGATGGTGTATTCCACCGCGCTGCGCATGACCGCCGGGGTTTCCTGCGCCACATGCGCAGTGCGCCATTGCGGCGGGATGAAGACGTCGCCGCCATCCGCATGCAGCTCGCCGCGCAGCATGGCGAACAKGGTCGACTTGCCGCTGCCGTTGGCGCCGACAAGGCCGACACGCTCGCCGGGATTCAGCGTCACGCTGGTGTGGTCGAACAGCACCTTGGTGCCGCGCTGGAGGACAAGCTGGTCGATTCGGATCACGGGAGGGGAAAGCTGGAGAGGGAGCGATGGCCGGCGTGGCCGGACGGTCCGGCCCGGCATGGCACGGGTCAACCCGGCATTGTAGCCGCTTCGCATGGCGATGCCCGCGAATGGACGGCGCATGCCGGACACGCCGCCCGGCAGTGACGCCAAGGGCCCGCATGCGGTCCGGAAGGGCCCCGGGACGGGGGTTCGTCTAGGTACAAACCCTTGGCCACGTAAAACTCTATTTTCATGGCGCGTGTTTTGCGTGTAAATTTATTTACATTGATGCGCATCCTTTGCATGCTTTGTTTTCGTGCATGACGCATCCCGGCCAACCCAGCAACATCCCATGTCCCTCGGCAACCACGGTAACAGCGGCACTTCCGGCAAGACCGGCAACGGCAACGGCTCGATCACCGAGCGCATCGCCCGCGCCTTGCCCGCGCTGACGCCGGCGCACCAGCGCATGGCCGAATACGTGCTGGGCAATCAGTTCCGCGCCGCCACCATGCGCATCGACGAGCTGGCCGCGGCGGTGGAAGTGTCGGTCGCCACCGCCAATCGCTTCGCCCATGCGCTGGGCTTCGAGGGCTATCCGCAATTCCGCACCGAGCTGGTGCGCKGTTTCGAAGCCACGCTTGCACCCGTCGAGAAACTGCGCACCGGACTGGAGCGGCCGGCCACGGTGGCCGCCGTCATCGCCGCCTCGCTGGACGAGGACGTGCGCAATCTCGAAGCCACGCGCCGCGCGCTCGACGCCGAGACCTGCGAGCGCGCCGTCGAAGCGATCCTGGCGGCCGAGCGCATCTTCGTGGTGGGCTTCGGCGCCAGCGGCTTCCTGGCCGGGCTGCTCCAGCATGGGCTGGACCTGTCCTGCCGCACCGTGATCTCGGTCTCGGGCTCGGGTGGCGCGTCCACCGCGGCGCGCGCGCTGTTCAAGCTGCAGCCCAGMGATCTGCTGATCGTGATCGGCTTCCCGCGCTATGTGTATGACACCGTGACCATCACGCGGCGCGCGCGCTCGCACGGCGCGCGCATCCTGGCGCTGACCGACGGACCTACTTCGCCGCTGGCGGCGCTGGCCGACATCGCGCTGTATGCGCACACCGGCCGCCAGCTCTMCGCCAACTCGGACGCAGCCGTGCTGGCCTTTATCGAAGGCCTGTGCGGCGCGGTGGCGCACCGCGCCGCGCATGCGGTCAAGGCTGCCGCCGAGATGACCGAATTCCTGCTGCCGTGGCTGCACGGCGCGCCGCCCGGGCAGGGCCGCGACGCACGCGAGCCACGCCCCGACGAAGCAGCCGAAGGGCGCGCCAGGAGCGCCCCCGCACGCCGCAAGAAGACAACCCCGAACGCATCGTGAACACCATGAACACCCCCGTGATCGCCATCCATGGCGGCGCCGGCACCATTACCCGTGCCGCCATGAGCCCCGCCAAGGAGGCGGAATACACCGACGCGCTCGCCGCCGTGCTGCAAGCCGGCCAGCGCGTGCTGGCCGATGGCGGCAGCGCGCTCGACGCCGTGACCGAGGCCGTGCGCCTGCTGGAGGATTGCCCGCTGTTCAACGCCGGCCGCGGCGCCGTGCTGACCCACGCCGGCACCTACGAACTGGACGCCGCCATCATGGACSGCGCCACGCTGGGCGCCGGCGCGGTGGCTTGCGTCAAGCGCCTGCGCAACCCGGTGCTGGCCGCGCGCGCGGTGATGGAAAAAAGCGAGCACGTGCTGTTCGCCGCCGATGGCGCCGAGGCCTTTGCCCTGGCGCAGGGCCTGGAACTGGTGGAGCCAGCGTACTACTTCACCCAGGCGCGGCACGAGCAATGGGAGCGCGCCCGCGCCACCACCGGCACGACGCTGGACCACGATGCCGCCACGCTGGCCGCCACCAGGGCAGCCGAGCCCATCGACCCCGACAACAAGTTCGGCACCGTGGGCGCGGTGGCATGCGACGCGCAGGGGCGCCTGGCCGCGGCCACCTCCACCGGTGGCGTCACCAACAAGCAGGTKGGCCGCGTGGGCGACACGCCCATCGTGGGCGCCGGCTGCTTTGCCGATGACGTGGCGGCAGTCTCCACCACCGGCACCGGGGAGATGTTCATCCGCGCCGTGGCTGCCTACGACGTGGCGGCGCAGATGCGCTACGCGGGCCTGCCGCTGGAAGAAGCCGCGCGCCGCGTAGTGATGGAAAAGCTGCCGGCCATCGACGGCCGCGGCGGCCTGATCGCGGTGGACCGCGCCGGCAACGTCACGCTGCCGTTCAATACCGAAGGCATGTACCGCGGCTTCGCCCGGGTGGGCGAGGCGGTCAACGTGTGGATCTACGGCTAGGGCAGGCAGCGCGCGCCGGCACGCCGGGGCGCGCGAAGCAACAACCTCGGCATCAACAGGCATCAACAGGTATCAAGGGGGCCAAGTGGCTGCAGCATCCTCTTCCAAGTCGGGCATCGTCCTGCCACCGCAGCGGGTGGTTTCCGTCAACGATCTCACCGTGCGCTTTTCCACCTCGGAACGCACCGTGGAGGCCGTGCGCAACCTCAGCTTCCACGTCGACCGCGGCGAGACACTGGCCGTGGTGGGCGAATCCGGCTCGGGCAAATCGGTGACCTCGCTGGCGCTGATGCGGCTGGTCGAGCATGGCGGCGGCAAGATCGCCAGCGGCAGCATGGAACTGCGCCGCCGCAACGGCCAGGTGCTCGACCTCGCCAGCGCCGACAGTGCCACCATGCGCGGCGTGCGCGGCAGCGACGTGGCGATGATCTTCCAGGAGCCGATGACCTCGCTCAACCCGGTCTTCCCGGTGGGCGAGCAGATCGCCGAGTCGATCCGCCTGCACCAGGGCAAGAGCCGCGCCGAGGCGCGCGCCGAAGCGCTGCGCATGCTGGAGATCGTGCGCATCCCCGAGGCGCGCCGCGTGCTGGACCGTTTCCCGCACCAGCTCTCCGGCGGCATGCGCCAGCGCGTGATGATCGCCATGGCGCTGTCGTGCAAGCCGGCGCTGCTGATCGCCGACGAGCCCACCACCGCGCTCGACGTCACCATCCAGGCCGAGATCCTSCAGCTSATCCGCRAKCTGCAGRMSGAGATGSRCATGGGCGTGGTCTTCATCACCCACGACATGGGCGTGGTGGCCGAGGTGGCCGACCGCGTGCTGGTGATGTACCGCGGCGAGAGCGTCGAAGAGGGCGCCTCCGAGCAGGTCTTCGCCAGGCCCGCGCATCCGTACACGCGCGCGCTGCTGTCCGCCGTGCCCAAGCTCGGCGCCATGCGCGGCACCGACTGGCCGGCCAAGTTCCCGCTGGTGCAGCTCGACCAGGGCGAGCCGCCCGCGCCCGAAGTGCCGCAGGACACGGTGCCGGCCGGCGCTTCGCCGATCCTGCGCGTGCACGACCTGGTGACCCGCTTCGACGTGCCGGGCGGCCTGCTGGGCCGCGTGGCGCGCCGCGTGCACGCCGTGGAGCGCGTGAGCTTCGACCTGTACCCGGGCGAAACGCTGGCGCTGGTGGGCGAATCGGGCTGCGGCAAGTCCACCACCGGCCGCTCGCTGCTGCGCCTGGTCGACAGCCAGAGCGGCACCATCGAATTCAACGGCCAGGACATCAGCCAGATGAAGGGCGGCGCGCTGCAGACCCTGCGCCGCAATATCCAGTTCATCTTCCAGGACCCGTTCGCCTCGCTCGACCCGCGCGTGCCGGTGGGCTACTCGATCATGGAGCCGCTGCTGGTGCACAAGGTGGCCAGCGGCAAGCAAGCCGAGCAGCGCGTGGCATGGCTGCTGGAAAAGGTGGGCCTGACCGCCGCGCATGCGTCGCGCTACCCGCACGAGTTCTCGGGCGGCCAGCGCCAGCGCATCTGCATCGCGCGCGCCCTGGCGCTGAACCCCAAGGTGGTGGTGGCCGACGAGTCGGTCTCCGCGCTCGACGTTTCCATCMAGGCGCAGATCGTCAACCTGATGCTCGACCTGCAGCGCGAAATGGGCATCGCCTTCCTGTTCATCTCGCACGACATGGCGGTGGTGGAGCGCGTGAGCCACCGCGTGGCGGTGATGTACCTGGGCCAGATCGTCGAGATCGGCCCGCGCCGCGCGATCTTCGAGAACCCGCAGCACCCGTACACCAGGAAGCTGATGTCGGCGGTGCCGATCGCCGACCCGGCGCGCCGCCACCTCCAGCGCGAGCCGCTGTCCGACGAGATTCCCAGCCCCATCCGCGCGCTTGGCGACGAGCCGCTGGTCAAGCCGCTGGTGGCCGTCGCCGGCAGCAACGCCTCCCGCCATTTTGTCGCCCGGCACGCCATCGGCGGCGCCTACTGAACCGAACCGAAGTGAACCAACGCATTTCCCAAGGAGAATCCAAGATGACCCGGATGATGACCCGATTGGCCCCTTCCAAGCTGATCGCCGGTGGCCTGGCCCTGGCCGCGCTCGGCGCAGGCCCCGCCTTTGCCGCCAAGGACGCCGTGATGGCGGTGTACTCCACCTTCACCACGCTGGACCCGTACGATTCGAACGACACACTGTCGCAGGCCGCCACCAAGTCCTTCTACCAGGGCCTGTTCGGCCTCGACAAGGACATGAAGCTGGTCAACGTGCTGGCCGAAAGCTATGAAGCCAGCAAGGACGGCCTGACGTACACCATCAAGCTCAAGAAGAACATCAAGTTCCACGACGGCACCACTTTCGACGCTGCCGCCGTCAAGGCCAACCTGGACCGCGTCACCAACCCGGCCAACAAGCTCAAGCGCTACACGCTGTTCAACCGCGTGGCCAAGACCGACGTGATMGACGCCAACACCGTCAAGGTCACGCTGAAAGAGCCGTTCTCGCCGTTCATCAACGTGCTGGCCCACCCGTCGGCCGTGATGATCTCGCCCGCCGCGCTGCAGAAGTACGGCAAGGACATCGCCTTCCACCCGGTCGGCACCGGCCCGTTCGAGTTCGTCGAGTGGAAGCAGCCCGATCACCTGAAGGGCAAGAAGTTCGCCGGCTTCTGGAAGACCGGCTATCCGAAGATCGACACCATCACCTGGAAGCCGGTGGTGGACAACAACACGCGCGCGGCCATCATGCAGACGGGCGAGGCGGACTTCGCCTTCAGCATCCCGTTCGAGCAGGCCGCGGTGCTCAAGAGCAATCCCAAGGTGGACCTGATCGCCTCGCCGTCGATCATCCAGCGCTACCTGAGCCTGAATACCACGGTCAAGCCGTTCAACGACCCCAAGGTGCGCCAGGCCATCAACTACGCCATCAACAAGGACGCACTGGCCAAGGTGGCATTCGCCGGCTACGCCACGCCGTCCGACGGCGTGGTGCCCGCGGGCGTGGATTATGCCGAGAAGCTGGGCCCGTGGCCGTACGACCCGGCCAAGGCGCGCGCGCTGCTCAAGGAAGCCGGCTACCCGAACGGCTTCGAGACCACGCTGTGGTCCGCCTATAACCACACCACCGCGCAAAAGGTGATCCAGTTCGTGCAGCAGCAGCTGCAGCAGGTCGGCATCAAGGCGCAGGTGCAGGCGCTCGAGGMCGGCCAGCGCGTGGAGAAGGTGGAAAGCGTGCAGAAGCCGGAAGACGCCGGCGTGCGCATGTACTACGTGGGCTGGTCGTCGTCGACCGGCGAGTCGGACTGGGCGCTGCGCCCGCTGCTGGCTTCCGAATCGATGCCGCCCAAGCTGCTCAACACCGCCTACTACAAGAACGACCAGGTCGACGCCGACATCGCCGGCGCSCTGCGCACSACGGACCGCGCCGAGAAGGCACGCCTGTACAAGGATGCGCAGGAGCAGATCTGGAAGGACGCGCCGTGGGCCTTCCTGGTGACCGAGAAGGTGCTGTTCGCGCGCGCCAAGCGCCTGACCGGCGCCTACGTGATGCCCGATGGCTCGTTCAACTTCGACGAGATCGACATCAAGCAATAAGGGTCGCCGGCATGCGGGCGCGTCCGGTTCGCCGCCGCGCCCGTGGCCGGGCCCGGCAGTACCTCCGCAGTAACCCGGCAGTACAGCGCAGCAAGCCGTGCACGGCCGCCTGCCCACAGATGCGGGGGCAGGGCGGGCGGCCCGCGGTCTTTTATTTTTCCGGTGCATCATGCTGAATTACTTTCTCAAACGATTCCTGGGCGTGATTCCCACACTGCTGATCATGGCAGTGCTGGTCTTCATGTTCGTCCACCTGTTGCCCGGCGATGCCGCCCGGCTCGCGGCCGGCCCCGAGGCCGACCAGGCCACGGTGGAGCTGGTGCGCCGCGATCTCGGCCTGGACAAGCCGCTGCCCGAGCAGTTCGTGCAATTCTTCTCGAACGCCGTGCGCTGGGAGTTCGGCAATTCGCTGCGCACCAAGCGCCCGGTCAGCGAGGAGATCGGCGACCGTTTCATGCCGACCCTGTACCTGACGCTGGCCTCGATGGTGTGGGCGGTGATCTTCGGCATGGTGATCGGTGTCACCTCCGCGGTCTGGCGCAACCGCTGGCCTGACCGCCTGGGCATGACGCTGGCGGTGTCCGGCATCTCCTTCCCGGCCTTTGCCCTGGGCATGCTGCTGATGGAAGTGTTCTCCGTGCAGCTGGGCTGGCTGCCCTCCATCGGCGCCGATTMCTGGAAGCACTACATCCTGCCCTCGATCACGCTGGGCGCCGCGGTGGCCGCGGTCATGGCCCGCTTCACGCGCGCCTCGTTCGTCGAGGTGCTGCAGGAAGATTTCGTGCGCACCGCGCGCGCCAAAGGCGTGGGCKAGTTCCTGGTGGTGGCCAAGCACTGCCTGCGCAACGCAATGATTCCGGTGGTCACCATGATGGGCCTGCAGTTCGGCTTCCTGCTGGGCGGCTCGATCGTGGTCGAGAAGGTCTTCAACTGGCCCGGGCTCGGGCGCCTGCTGGTGGACGCGGTCGAGATGCGCGACTACCCGGTCATCCAGGCCGAGGTGCTGCTGTTCTCGCTCGAGTTCATCCTGATCAACCTGGTGGTCGACGTGCTGTACACCGTCATCAACCCCGCCATCCGCTACAAATAAAGAGAGGCCGGCATGACCCAGCTTTCCACGCCCGCCGACGGCAACGCCGCCGCTCCCGCCACCGCCCAGGAGGCCGTGCGCACGCCCTGGACCGAGTTCTGGCGCAAATTCCGCAAGCAGCACCTGGCGCTGGGCGCCGGRGTGTTCGTGCTGCTGCTGGTGGCGATCGCAATCTTCGCGCCGCACCTGGTGCCCTATGATCCCGAGAATTTCTTCGACTACGACGCGCTCAACGCCGGCCCCTCGGCGGCGCACTGGTTCGGCGTGGATTCGCTCGGACGCGACATCTTCAGCCGCATCCTGGCCGGCGCCCGCATCTCGCTTGCCGCGGGCTTCTTCTCCGTCATCATCGGCGCCATCGTCGGCACCGTGCTGGGACTGCTGGCCGGCTACTACGAAGGCTGGTGGGACCGCATCGTGAGCCGCGTCTCGGACGTGCTGTTCGCCTTCCCCGGCATCCTGCTGGCCATCGGCATCGTSGCCATCCTCGGCAACGGCATGACCAACGTGATCTTCGCCGTGGCSGTGTTCAGCATCCCGGCCTTCGCTCGCCTGGTGCGCGGCAATACGCTGATGCTCAAGCGCCTGACCTATGTGGAGGCCGCGMGCAGCATCGGCGCCTCCGACTGGACCATCCTGATGCGGCACATCCTGCCGGGCACCATCTCGTCCATCGTGGTGTATTTCTCGATGCGCATCGGCACCTCGATCATCACMGCCGCCAGCCTGTCCTTCCTCGGGCTGGGCGCGCAGCCGCCCACGCCGGAATGGGGCGCCATGCTCAACGAGGCGCGCGCCGACATGGTCACCGCGCCGCACGTGGCGATCTTCCCCAGCCTGGCCATCTTCCTGACCGTGCTGGCGTTCAACCTGCTGGGCGACGGCCTGCGCGACGCGCTCGATCCGAAGATCGACCGCCGCTAAAGGCAGGAGCGCGGCATGGCCACCGACCTGATCCCGGACCTGATCCCCGGCCCGGTCCCGGACCTGGTACATATCGGCACGCTGCCCGCCGGCGCGCGCGGCACCATCGCCGACGTGCCCGGCGTGGCGGTGGGCCACTGCACGCTGGCGCAGGGCGCCTGCCAGACCGGCGTCACCGTGGTGCTGCCGCACGCCGGCAACCTGTTCGCCGACAAGGTGCCGGCCGCCGCCACCGTGCTCAACGGCTTCGGCAAGAGCGTGGGACTGGTGCAGGTGGAGGAGCTCGGCGTGCTGGAAACCCCCATCGCGCTGAGCAATACCTTCGCGGTGGGCGCGCTGGCGCAGGCGCAGATCCGCCAGGCCATCGCCGCCAACCCGGAGATCGGCCGCGCCTGGCCCACGGTCAATCCGCTGGTGTTCGAGTGCAACGACGGCTACCTGAACGATATCCAGGCCATGGCCGTGCAGGAGGCGCACTACGCGCAGGCCTGCGCCGCGGCCGCGGTGGAGTTCGCGCAGGGCGCGGTCGGGGCGGGGCGGGGCATGTCCTCGTTCGGGCTMAAGGGCGGCATCGGCTCGGCCTCGCGCCAGGTGGAGCAATATCATGTTGGCGCGCTGGTGCAGTCCAACTTCGGCATCCTGCCCAACTTCACGGTGGCCGGCGCGCGCCTTGGCGGCGTGCTGGCCGCGCGGCTGCAGGCGCAGGCCGGAGTGAAGACGCAAGGCGGGCCCGAGAAGGGCTCCATCATCATGATCGTCGCCACCGATGCCCCGCTCGACGCGCGCCAGCTGCGCCGCCTGTCGCTGCGCGCCGGTGCCGGGCTGGCACGCACCGGCTCGGTGTTCGGCCACGGCTCCGGCGACATCGCGCTGGCATTTTCCACGGCCTACACCGTGCCGCAGCAGGCGCACGCGCCCATGCCGGCACTGGCCATGCTGCATGAAACCCGGCTCGATGCCTTGTTCCAGGCCGCTGCCGACAGCGTCGAGCAGGCCATCCTGGGCGCGCTGTGGCAGGCCGAAAGCGTGACCGGGCGCGACGGCCACCGCCGCACCGCGCTGCGCGAACTGATGCCCGAATTGCCGCAATGGCTGCAGCGCCATGCGGCGACACCCACCAACTGATTATCCGCACAGAACCGCACCAGACCGCGATGAAGATCCTGATCTCCACCGATATCGAAGGCGTCGCCGGCGTCTTCCACGCCGAGCAGGTCCGCGCCGGCAATGGCGAATACGAACGCGCCCGCGCGTGGATGACCGCCGAGGCCAACGCCGCGGTGCAGGGCGCCTTTGCMGGTGGCGCCACCGAGGTACTGGTCAACGACTCGCACGGGGGCTTTCGCAACCTGCTGCCCGACCAGCTCGACCCGCGCGCCCGCCTGGTGCTCGGCAAGCCGCGCTATCTCGGCATGATGGCCGGCGTGCAGGGCTGCGACGGCGTGTGCATGATCGGCTACCACGGCCGCGCCCAGAGCCGCGGCATCCTGGCCCACACCATCAACAGCAGTGCCTTCGCCCGCATCTGGCTGGCCGGCCAGGAAATGGGCGAGGCCGGTTTGTACGGCGCGCTGGCCGGCGAGTTCGGCGTACCCGTGCTGATGGCCAGCGGCGACGATGTCTTCGTCGAGGAAACGCGTCCCCTGATGCCCTGGGTACGCTACGTGCGCACCAAGGAAGCCGGCGGCCACGGCAGCGGCAACACGCTGTCGCCCGGGGCGTCGCGCGAAGCCATCGCTGCGGCGGTCCAGCAGTCGGTGCGCGAAGCCGGCGGCCGGCCACTGCGCATTCCCGGCCCGGTGCAATGCCGCCTGCAGACGCAGAGCCCGGCCTACGCCGACCTCTTTTGCCAGTGGCCCACGCTCGAACGCGTGGACGGCGTGACGCTGGTGTTCGAAGCCGCCTCGGTACAGGCGGCGGTGCGCATGCTCAACTGCCTGTCGGCGATGTCGTTCATGTTGAAGTAGGGCGCGCTGGCCCGGCGGGGCGCGATGGTGGACAATGGCGGCCTGGCCGCATGGCCAGGTCCCGGAGCCAGGTGCGACCAGCCGGGCCGTTACGCAACATTCCACCGCGCCGCGCGCCGGCAGGCAAGCGCTGATTCATGACCGCAGTCAACAGCGAAAGCTGGACCCCCGTACGCAAGGATTTCGTCGACCCGGCCACGCGTTGCCACCAGCATGTGGGGCGCGCCCGGCATCACGGCTTCGGCAACGGGCAGGCGTATATCCTGCGCGACGCGCAGGGGCACGAGCACCCGTTTGGCGAGGACTGCGCGCGCGCCGTGCTGGCCGAGCCGGGCTTGCTCGACCTGGTGCCCGACTACACCGAGCGCGACGCCGGCTCGCCGGTGCCCGCGGCGACGCCGCCGTCGGCGGATGAATTCKAGCTGACCGCTCCGGTCGCGGCCCGGGCGCGCCGCCCCGGTGGCAAGCGTGACGCTGCCGCCGACGCCGCCAGGCGCCGCGCGGAGGCCCTCCGCTATCTCGTGCTGCGCATGGAAAAGGTGGCCGGCGTGCCCCGCGTGYAGCCTACGGTGCGCTTCCCGGCACTGGAGGAGGTCTACCAGGCCTACCTGGAGGCCGGCGAGCTGCCCGAGGCCCAGGTCAGGCGCATCCTCGCCATCGAGCGCAGCGCTACCACGCCGCCCAAGCTCAAGAGCGTGAACCTGCTGGATGTGTACACCGCGCACGTCAAGCTCGAGCGCGTGATCCGCGAATCCAACCGCCTGGAGCAGCAGCGCTTCCTGCGCAGCATCCATGACTGGCTGGCGCGCCACCTGGTGCTGTCGGCAGCACAGATTGCCGCGGCGGGCATCGAATTGCATCCGCACGCCTTCCGCTCGCCGCTGTTGCGCGAGGCCGGCCAGGACAAGGCTCGACCGGACAAGGCCCGCGCGGACAAGGGCTAGCCCGCCAGCCGGGCTGGCCGCGGCCTCGCGCATGGCCCGGGATGCCTGCCCTGATGGCAATAGCCGCCGAGTTGGCGTTTAATAGCGGCACCCCCCACACTTCTCGCCAGGCGCGAAATCCGCTGTCATGTCCCTGCATACCAGCTTTTCCCGCAGTTATGCCGAAGCCAGGCAGAAATTCCGCGAGGTCGCCCGCTCGGCCGGCGCCGCGCTGACGGATTTCCCGCATCCCACCAAGCGTGGCTGCGCGGACGAGGAGCTCGCCATGGATGTCGCCTGGGTGGGCGATGCCGAGGCCCGGCGCTTCCTCATGGTCACTTCGGGCATGCACGGCGTGGAGGGGTATTGCGGCTCCGGCGCGCAGGTCGCGCTGCTCGGCGATGCGGACCTGCTCCGGGATTTCGCCGATGCCGGCGTGGCGTTGCTGATGGTGCACGCCGTCAATCCCTACGGTTTCTCGCATATGCGGCGTGTCAACGAGGACAACGTCGACCTCAACCGCAATTTCATGGATTTCACCGGGCCGCTGCCCGAGAACGCGCCCTATGCCGAGGTGGCACCGATGCTGCTGCCCGGGCACTGGCCGCCGTCCGAGAGCGACCAGGCCGCGCTGATGAAGACCGTGGCCGAGAAGGGCCTGCCCTGGTACCAGGCCGCCGTGAGCGCGGGCCAGTATCACGCGCCGGAGGGCCTGTTCTTCGGCGGCAGCAAGGCCACCTGGAGCAACTACACCCTGCGCCGCGTCCTGGCGCGCTTTGGCGCCGGCCGCGAGGCGCTGCGCTGGCTCGACATCCATACCGGCCTGGGGCCCTGGGGCTACGGCGAACCCATCTACATGGGGCCGGACAAGGCCGAGCCGCTGGCGAAGGCGCGTGGCATCTGGGGCAGCAACGTCACCTCCATCTACGACGGCACGTCGGCTTCGCCCAATCTCAACGGCATGGCGTGGCTCGCCGTGCCGCAGACCCTGCCGGCGCTCGACTACAACGGCATCGCCCTGGAATTCGGCACCCTGCCGGTGAGCGAAGTCCTCGATGCGCTGCGCGGCGACCACTGGCTGCACGTGCATCCGGAAGCGGACGAAGGCCAGCGCAACCTGATCCGCCAGGCAATGTGGCACGCCTTCTACGGCGACGCCGACGACTGGCGCGAAGGCGTGGTGGAACAGGTGCGCGAGGCTGCCGTCAAGGCCCTGGCCGGCTGGTAGGGGCGCGCCAGCGGCAAGCGTGCGCCGTTGGTGCGCGCTTGCCGTATACAATTCGGCGGAGCCAAATCTGCCGGCACCGCCGCATCCCCGTCCATGCCAAATCCAACCCGGGCCTTTCTTCTGGGCCCGCTGCTGAAGGGCGTATCGCGTTCCTTCTATCTCACGCTGCGCATTCTCCCGGCCGGGATGCGCGATCCCATCGGCCTGGCGTACCTGCTGGCGCGCGCCGCCGACACGATTGCAGACACATCGCTGATCCCGCCGGCGCAACGGCTGGCCCTGCTGCTGTCCTTTCGCGACCAGGTCAACGGCGCCGCCGGCGATCCGGCGCTCATGCGCCGCATGACGGAGGAGGTCGCCGGCCAACAGCAGCAGTCCGACGAGAAGCTCCTGCTCGAATCGCTCGGTCCCGCGCTGGCGATCCTGCCCCAGCTCGGCGAGTCGGACCGGCAGGCCGTGCGCGGAATCGTGTCGACCCTGACTTCCGGCATGGAATTCGACCTGCGCACCTTCCCTGACGAATCCTCCGGCCGCATCGTCGCACTGCGGGAGATGGAGGAGCTGGACCGGTACACCTACCTGGTCGCCGGATGCGTCGGCGAGTTCTGGACCACGATGACCTACGCCCACATGCCGGGCGTCCTCAAGGGTGAATCCGGGACCATGCTCGAGCGGGGCGTGCGCTTCGGCAAGGCACTGCAGATGACCAATGTCCTGCGGGACTGCGGCAAGGACCTGCGCATCGGCCGCTGCTATCTCCCGGCGGTGGCGCTGKAGCGGCACGGCCTGAGTCCGCAGGATCTGCTGCAGGCGGGCAATTCCCTGCGCGCGCGGCCGCTACTGTTTGATCTGCTGCAACTGACGCTGCAGCACTACCGCGCGGCGCTCGACTACACGCTCGCGATTCCCGGGTCGGCGGTCCGCCTGCGGCTGGCTTGCATCTGGCCGATCGTCATCGGTCTTGAGACGTTGCTGCTGCTGGTCGACAACCCCGAGTGGCTGGACCCGGCGAAGGTCTCCAAGATCGGGCGCAAGAAGGTGTACCGGGTGATCGCCGGCTCGCTGCCGGCGGTCGCGTCGGATACGCTGGTGCGCGGGTGGGTGGAGCACCTGATKAAGCGGGTGGAGGCGCGCATGGCGCTGGCCCGCCAGCCTGCGTCGCTCACTGCGCCATCCTGAAATCGAACGATGGCGAGCTTGCGGATCGACATGGTGAGCACTCCTTGCTGACGCTGTTTGCGATGGCTGGAGTGTAGGCAGCCGCCACGCGCCGGATAAGAGGCGCCGCCCGCAAGGCAGTTTTCTGGTTTCGAGATCCATCGCGGGAGGTACGGCGCACGCCGGCGCTGGCCGCTTATGCCCGCAACTCCCGGATGCCCTTGCCCAGCCGCCGGCGCAGCAGCGTCCGCAGCGTGACACCGCTGGCGTAGCCCACCTGCTCGGCGACGCGGTCCACGCTGTGCTTGCTCGTTTTCAGCAGGTGTACCGCGCGCTCGATGCGCAGGTCCTGGATGTACTCGACCGGGGTCTTGCCCAGCACGTCGAACAGGCGCCGCGACAGGGTGCGCTTGCTGATGGCCAGCGCACCGGCCGCCTCGTCGAGGATGATCGCCGTATCGAGCCGCTCGCGCACCCAGCGGTCGAAGCGCTCCACCAGCGGATCGGCGTGCGCGAGGTGGTCGGCGATGATGTAGGCGGACTGTGACGTGCGCGAATCCACCACCAGGTAGCTGGCCACCAGCGCCGCCAGCTCGGGGCTGTTCTGCCGGATCAGCCACAACGCCAGATCGACATGGCTCAGCGCCGCGCCGGCGGTCAGCACGGCGCCGCTCGGCACCACGATGCGATGGGCGTCCAGGCGCACGGCGGGGTAGCGCTGTCGGAACAGCGGTGTCAGCCACCAGGTGGTGGTCGCCTCGTGTCCGTCCAGCAATCCGCTTTCCGCCAGCACGAAGGTGCCGATACATGCCGCGGCCATGCGCGCGCCGCCGCTCGCCCAGGTGCGCAGCAAGGCCAGCGCGTCGGCCACGTCGTCACGGCCGAGCGCGGGCACCAGCGCATCGGGCATCTTGGCGCCCAGCGCAGGCACGATCACCCAGTCCGGCGCGGGCGCCTCGGCGGCGGGCCGCACCGGCACCTGCATCCCGAGTCCGCTGTGCACGGTGGGGCGCACGCCGACCAGGGTGATGTCGAATCCCGGCGTCTGCACACCGGTCGCCTGCGCCAGCTGGTTGGCGGTGGTCAGGGCGTCGAGCACGGTGGCAAGTCCGGTATCGAACACGCCTTCCAGCACGAGAACGGCAATCCGCATGGCAGGATCGATATCAAAGTTGTCAATCGAGACAGTATTGGCGCGCAACGCAAGCTTGTAAAGTGGCATCACCGCGCGGCACTACCCATCCACCGACAGGAGTACCAAGATGATCAAGCATGCATTTTTCGTCCGCCTCGAAGCCAGGCCGGGCAAGGAGCAGGCGGTCGCCGATTTTCTCGCGGCCGGCCTCTCGATGGCCAACCAGGAAGCGGCCACGCCGATCTGGTTTGCCCTGCGGCTGTCGCCCACGACCTTCGGCATCTTCGATGCCTTCGAAACCGAAGAGGCCCGCCAGGCGCACTTGGACGGACCCATCGCCCAGGCCCTGATGGCGAACGCCGATACGCTGCTGGCCAAGGCCCCCTCCATCGAGCCCATCGACGTGCTGGGACTGAAGAACCGGGCCGCGGCAAGCTGACCGCCAGCGTGGCCGGAGCGGCGTCGCGCTGCGCCGGTCCGGCCGGGGGCATGACCGTTGCCTTGCACGATCCGGGCAACACCGCGACAAAGCCACCGGAGGGCGGTTGCAGCCGTTCTTGAAGCACCCGCCGCTCCCGCAGCGCAACCCTAGGCCTGTGGTGTGCCCTCGCCGCCGTGCGCGGCGTTGTGCTCGCCCAGCGCCGCCACGCGATCGTCGCTGGCCGGCAAGCCCAGCGAGAACCTGACCGGGAAGCCCAGCGTGATGGCGTCTTCCCCTGGCAGGGGGCGGATCATATTGCGCGCCTGCACGTGGGGGTCGGCAAACAACTCGCGCGCGCCCAGTGCGGGGGAGAAGGGAATATCGAGCGAGCCGAACACTTCGGTCCACTCTGCCAGGGTCCTGGCCAGGAAGATGCCGGCGAGCAATCCATGCACTTCCTGCTTGTGCTGCTGGCGCCCGGGGCGCGAAGCGAAACGGCTGTCGAGCAGGGCCGGAAACGCCGCGCCGAGTGCGTCGCACAGGTTCAGCCAGAACTTGTTCTCGAGAATGCCCATGGCGAGATGGCGGCCATCGCGTGTGGCGAAGATGTCGTTCTCGGGCATGACGGTCGGCGATGCGTGGGGCTGTGCCTCGTAGTCGCGTGCCGCCCATGCGCCATGGGCTGTCCAGGACAGGACGGCGTCGTGGATGGACACATCCAGATGCTGCCCGCGCCCATGCTGCCGCGCGCTCATCACGGCCACGGCCAGGGCCAGCGCCGCGTAGCCGGAGGCGGCGTAGTCGGAGATGCGGGCGCGCGGCCGGGACACCTTGTCCTCGACCTGCACCGGCACCGACCAGTAGCCGGCCAGCGCGAGGTAGTTCAGGTCGTGGCCGGCGTGGTCCGCGTAGGGCCCGGTCTGGCCGAATCCCGAGATGGAGCACAGCACGATGGCCGGATTGACTTCGGCGAGGGCGTCATAGCCCAGGCCGAGCCGTTGCATCACGCCGGGGCGGAATCCTTCCACTACGGCATCCGCATTGCGCACCAGCTCCAGGAACGCGGCGCGCCCTCCGGCGGATTTCAGGTCGAGCGCGTGGGAGCGCTTGCCGCGGTTGAACTGGGCATACACGGCAGGGCCGAGCTGGCGGGAGGTATCGCCCACGCCAGGCTGCTCGACCTTGATGACGTCGGCGCCAAGCTGCATGAGCAGGCTGGTGGCGTGGGGGCCCGGCAGCAGCTGGCTGATATCGAYGATCTTGACGTCCTTCAGGCAGGACCACTMTGGTTTCATGATCTGGTTTGCTCCCATGTGCTTCAGCTGAGATCGCCGCTCATGCCGATCGACTGGATCAGCTTGCCGTAGCGGGTGGTATCGGCAGTCACCATGCCGTTGAACTGGGCGGGCGAAGCGCTGCGGCGCAGCTCCCCCGCGTTGGCCTTGAGCTGTGCGTCGAGGCGCCCGCCGGCCTGCAATGCGGTGACGGCCGTGAACAGCCGCTGGGTCAGCTCGGCGGGGAAATGCGCAGGCGCGAACAGGCCGCTCCAGTTGTCGATGACCACGCCGGGCGGCAAGGCCTCGGCGAGCGTGGGTATCGCCGGGAAATACACCGAGCGCGCGGCCGACGAGACCGCCAGCGCGCGGATCTGCCCGTTGCGCAGATACTGCGTGGCCGTGCTCAGTACCGGCATGCCGAATTGGGTCTGGCCGCCGAGCATGGCGGTGATGATCTCGGTGGCGCCCTTGTACGGGATATGGACCGCCTCGGTGCCGGTCTGGTGCAGCAGCGCCTCGACCGCCAGATGCGCGATGCTCCCCTTGCCGCCCGAACCGTAGTTGAGCTTGCCGGGGGCGCGCTTCATTGCCGCGAACAGCTCGGCGGCCGTCTTGTAGGGCGCATCGGCGGGCACCACGAGCGCGGTCGGGCCGCCGGAAAGCGCGGCKATCGACGTGAAGTCGCGCGCGGGGTCATAGGGCATGCTGCGGTACATATGCACGTTGATGACGTGCGAATTCGCCAGAATGCCCAGCGTGTACCCGTCCGCGGCGGCGCGCTTCAATGCCAGCGCGCCGATCACGCCGCCGGCGCCGGGCATGTTCTCGACGACCAGCGGCTGGCCCAGTTGCGAGCCGAGCTCCACCGACAGGGTCCGCGCGATATTGTCGGGCGCGCTGCCCGCCAGGAACGGTACKATCAGCCGGATGGGGCGGCTGGGGTAGGGCGCGGCGGATCGCGCCGGCGTCCAGATGGTGCTCAGGGCAGCCGCGCTTGCGGTGGCAAGCCAGGATCGGCGGTTCATGGGTGGTCTCCGTGCAACTTGCGCAGTATTCCTGCGCCGGTCTTTGTCAAACAGCGGTCTTGCCGGGCAGCGGGCCCGCTCAAGCCTTCGCCTGCATGGGTTCGAGGATCGCGCGGGCGATGGTGTTGCGCTGGATCTCGCTGGTGCCGGTAAAGATCCGGAACATGCGCAGCTTGCGGTAGGCCTGCTCGACCGGGTGGCCGCGCGTCACGCCTACGTTGCCGTGGATCTGCACCGCCTTGTCGGCCACCTCGAAGCAGCGCTCCGAGACAAACAGCTTGCACGCCGCAGCCTTCATGCGCAGGTCGGCGCCGCCATCGGCCAGCATGGCGGTCTGCGCGATCATGCTTTCGCAGGCCCACAGCGCGGCCGCCATGTCGGCCAGCATGTGCTGGATCGCCTGGAATCGCGCGATGGGCCCGCCGAACTGGCGGCGCCTGCCGGCGTACTCCACCGACGATGCATAGACCTTGGTCGCCAGCCCCAGCATGGTGGGGCAGTGCAGCAGCCGGTTGACATTGATGCGCGACATGCCGAGCTTGAAGCCGTTGCCCTCGCCGCCGAAGATGTTGGCGCGCGGCACCCGCACGTTCTCGAAGCGGATATCGGCGTCGATATGCTGGCCCGACATCGGCACGTAGTCGGTATTGACCGTGACGCCGGGCAGGTCCAGGTCGACCAGCACGGCGGTGATCGCCGGCGGCGAGGCGGCCGCGTCGGTGACGCACATGACGATGGCGAAATCGGCAAACGGCGCGCCGCTGATGTAGTGCTTGTGGCCGTTGATGACCAGCTCGTCGCCATCGGCGACGGCGCTCGTGGTGATGCTCTGCGCGTCCGAACCCGAATGCGGCTCGGTGAGCGCGAAGCAGGTTGATTTCTCGCCGCGGATCACCGGCTGGAAGTAGCGCGCCAGTTGCGCGGGCGTCGCGTACTTGAGCATATTGCCCACGCGCGGCGGGCCGCCCAGGTCTCCCAGCACATGCGGTGCCAGCACGGCGCCGCTGACGGCGAGGTCCKCCTTGAGCGCGCACTGCTCGGCGATGTTCAGGCCCTTGCCGCCCAGTTCGGCGGGCAGGCAGGCCGCATAGAGTCCCAGCTCGCTGGAGCGGCGCCAGACGCCGCGCAGCACCTCCTTCGGCCAGGCGTCTTCGGAGCCGAGCCCGAGTTCCTTCTCGAGCGGCAGCAATTCCTCTTCGATATAGCGGCGGATGCCGGCGCGGGTCTCGGCCAGCACGGGGTTGCTCAGGTTATCGAACATGCCGTTCTCCTTGGATGTCGCATTGACTGGTTGACGAATTGACTGGTTGACCGGTTGGCTAATTGACGCGGCGGGCGACACCCTGCCAGTACTGTTCACGCACCAGCTTGCGGGCCAGCTTGCCGCTGGCGTTCTTGGGCAGCTCGCCAACGAAGTCGACGGAGCGCGGCGACTTGTAGTCGGCGATGCGCGCGCGGCAATGGGCGATGAGGTCGGCCGCGCTTGCCTGCCGGCCGGGCCTGAGCGTCACCACCGCCTTGACGCTCTCGCCCCAGGTGTCGTCGGGTACGCTGATCACGCAGGCTTCCAGCACGTCCGGGTGCAGGTACAGGGCCGCCTCGACCTCGGTCGGGTACACGTTGAAGCCGCCGGAGATGATCATGTCTTTCTTGCGGTCGACCAGGTAGATATAGCCTTCCTCGTCGACGCGGGCGAGGTCGCCGGTGCGCAGCCAGCCGTCGACCAGGGTTTCGCGGCTCAGCTCCGGCTCGCCCCAGTAGCCCTGGAAGACGTCTTCGCCACGGATGATCAGCTCACCGATCTCGTCACCGGCCACTTCCTGGCCGTGGTCGTCGACGACCCGCACCTCCGTTTCCCCGAGCGCGCGCCCGCAGGAGGCCAGCCGCTGCGGGCGGCGCGCCAGCGCATCCGCATGGTCGGCGGTCGACAGCCGCGTCACGCCGGAGGTGGATTCGCTGGCGCCGTAGCCCTGCGACAGGACCGGGCCGATGCGCTCCCACGCTTCGCGGATACGCGCCGGCGCCATGGGCGCCGCGCCATAGGCCAGCGTCTTGAGGCTGCCCAGATCGGCGCTGGCCAGCGTCGGCTCCGCMAGCAGCATATTGATCATGGCCGGCACCATGAACACATGGGTGATGCGCAGCCTGGCGACCTCGGCAAGGAAATGCGCGGGCTCGAACTTGTCGAACAGCACCAGCGTCGCGCCGGCATACAGGTAGGGCTGCATCAGCATGCCCGAGGCATGGGTGACCGGCCCGATCAAAGCCAGGCGGTCGCCCGGCCGCGCCGGCTTGTCCATGCCGAGCAGCATCTTGCGCAGCGCCGCCAGGCGGTTGCCGTAGCTCTGCATGGCGGCCTTGATCTTGCCGGTGGAGCCGGAGGAAAAATGCAGCACGGCGAGGTCGCCAGGGGCCGGCGCGATCTCCGGTGCGGTCGTGCCGCCGGCGGCCAGGAGCGACTCGTAGTCGCCATAGCCGGCGGCGTGGCCGCCGATCGAAATGAAGGTCTCGACCGAGCCGAAGCCCGCCGTGGCGGGCGAGTAGCCTGTGTAGCCCGGTCCGGCGAGCAGAACGCGCGGCGTGCAGTTCTCCACGACGTCGGATGCCTCGGCCGCGGTGAAGCGCGGGTTCAGTGCCGCCTTGACGAGTCCGGCCTTGTACAAGGCGCATTCGATCTCGACCAGTTCGGTGCGGTTGCGCGACTGGACCGCCACACGGTCGCCCCGGGCCAGGCCAAGGCCCAGCAGCGCGTTGGCCAGGCGGGTCGAGCGCTCGTCGAGCTGGCGGTAGGTCAGCACGCGGTCCTGGTACAGCACGGCGGCGTTGTCGCCCCAATACCGTGCGGCACGGCGAAGGAAGAAAGCGAAGCTCATCGGTGTCTCCGTAGTCGTAGTAGTTCTTGAGCACAGTCTGTAAGATGAGAGGCATCACTACAATGCTGCGTTGGCTATAAAGTCATAACCAACTGGAATGCCGAGATGGAGACAAGGGATCTGGAGTACGTGCTGGCCGTCAGTGCCCACGGCGGCATCGGGCGCGCCGCGGAAACGCTGGGCATCAGCCAGCCGGCCCTGAGCAAGGCCGTGCAGCGGGTGGAGGCGCAGATCGGCCTGCCCCTGTTCGAGCGCACCGCCAACGGCATGGTCCCGACGCAGGCCGGCGTGCAATTCATGGAGCGCGCGCGCCGGATCCGCCTGGAGTACGACGATGCGATCAAGGAAATGCAGGGGGTACGCACGGGCGAGCAGGGCATCCTGCGCCTGGGCTATTCGCCCTCCATGCCCAATGCGCTCGTGCTGGAAGCCTGCCGGCAACTCGTCAGGGAACGGCCGGTGGCGAAGCTGCGCCTGCGCCGCCGTCTTGCGCGGGRGCTGATGGACCTTCTCATCGCAGGCGAACTGGACCTGGCCGTCGCGCCGGTACCCATGCAGCGCGCGAGCGAGTTCGCGGTACAGGAACTGTTCGACGACCGGCTCGTCGTGGTGGCCGACGAAGCCCACCCGCTGCAGCGCCGCCGCAAGCTGACGCTGGCGGACCTGGCCCGCGAGGAGTGGCTGCTGCCGGAGCCGCATATCGTATTGCGGCAGCTGGTCGACGCGGCCTTCCGCGAGCGCGGACTCGCCGGGCCGAACCTGCGGATCGAAACGGACTTCGGCAGCGCGTCGCTGTTCCACCTGATGCGCGGCACGCGCATGCTGAGCATATCGGGCGGGGGGGACGAGGCCATGCTGAACGGACTGCATGCGCTGGACGTGGGCGTCGAGGAACTGGACCTGCGCCGGCGCGTGGGCGTGATCACCCGGGCTGGCGCTTATGTCTCGCCGCTTGCGCAGCGGATGAGCGCCTTGCTGGCKGAGCGCAGCCGTTGATGGGGGTGCTGATGACCGTGTTGATGATGGCGCGGGGCAGACCGCGGCGGGCAGCGGCGCCGGCCCCGCTTTTGTCATGGCAGCGGATCGGGTATCTTCGTGGCTTGAGGCGCAGGCCCCTTGCCGTTGAATGACGATGCGGCAGGCCGCGCCAGACTTGGCTATAAGGAAATCGACGGGATGGATTCAGCTTTGCCGGACGCCAGTGCACTGGTCCCGCTTCCCTATCACCTGGCCGTGGTTGACTACCTGAAAAGCCAGGAGCCCGATGTGTGGGCGTGGGCGAGTTCCTTCAAGGTGCGGGACGAGCATGTGGCCGAGGTCCGTGCGCACCTGTTGCGCGATACCTACCGTCTCGATGCCGCGGCGCATCCGGAGGTGCACGCAGCGCTCGGCCTGGTGATGCAGCGGCTCGGGATCTCCGCGCCGGCCAGCATCTACCAGTCGGGCGGGCAGCAGATGAATGCCTCGCTGTTGTTCGTGCCGGGCGAAGTCCATGTGATCCTGCAAGGGCCGGTGCTCGAACACCTGACGCAGGAAGAATTGCTGGCCCTGTTCGGCCATGAACTGTCCCACTACCTGCTCTGGTCATGCGACGAGGGCGCCTTCCACACCGCCGAGCGCATCCTCAACGATGCGATGGCGGCCGCGGCCTCCGCGGCGAGCCACCACGAGACCGCGCGGCGCTACTACCTGCATACCGAGCTGTTCGCCGATCGTGGCGGTGCGGTGGCGGCGGGCGCGGTCGCCCCGGCMGTGTCCACGCTGGTCAAGGTACACACCGGCATTGCCAGCGCCGATGCCGCCGCGTATCTGCGGCAGGCCAGCGAGGTCGACGCCGCCGACGCCGGCGCGACCGCGGCGGCAACGCATCCGGAGACCTTTATCCGGGCGCGGGCGCTCGACCTGTGGTGGCAGGGCGCGGGGGACCTGAACGCATGGCTGGAGCGCAGGCTGCAGGGGCCGCTGGCGCTKGACAGGCTCGACCTGCCGGGCCAGCTCAGGCTGGCGGCGCTCACGCGGGGCTTTCTCACTCACTTCCTGGCCGATGGCGCATTGCGTACCGAGGCGGTGGCCAACCAGGTGCGCGCGCTGTTCCCCGACTGGTCGGCCACCGAGGCGCCGGCGGCATTGTCCGCCTTCGAGAGCGCGCAGGTGGATGACAGCGTGCGCCACTACCTGAATGCGCTGATGCTCGACGTCGCCCTGGTGGATCCGGATATCCGCGATGCCGCGCTGCTGCATGCCGCGCGGACCGCGCGCACGCTGGGCACCCTCGAGGCACTGCAGCTCAACCTCAAGCGCGATGCCCGTTTCGGCAAGCGCGACCTGGACAGGCTGAACAAGCAACTGGCGAAGGCAACAGACGCATGAATGACGTGGCAGATGCAGCAACAGGCGAGCCCAGCTCGTTCCGGTCCCTGGTGGATGCGMAGGACGGCGCCGCCCTGACCACGGACGATGTGCTGGTGCTGGTGCTTCCCTTGTTCGGGGAGGTCGCGAGGCTCCATGCCGAAGGCAGGGTGGCGACGCTGGACGCGGGTTCGGTCGTCCTGGGCGAGTCCGGCGCGCTGCAGCTGCGGCAGCCGGGCGGCGAGCGGCCGAGGATGGACATCGGCGCCGTGCATCGCGTRCAGCCGCAGCCCGGCTCGGCGCTCAATATCGTCGGGGAGTTGCGCAAGTCCTCGGACGCCGGCACCGGCGAGAAGATTGCCGATCTCGATGTGCAGCCGGACCTCGAAGCGCCCATTTCGCGTCCGGTCTACCTGCCGGGCCTGGCGAGCTGGGAGATCATGGTCGGCCACCACGACGAGATCACCGACATCTTCCGCCTGGGGCTGATGCTGGCATGCCTGGCGTGCGGCCTGGACTTCGACGATGCGCACGATGTGGAGCGGTTCGCCGCGCACCGGCGCAACCTGTTCCAGCTCAACGACCGGCTCAATCCGGTGGTGGCCAGCGTCATCGTGGAGATGACGGCGCTTAACCGCCACGAGCGCGCCACCGACCTGTCGGGCCTGGCGCGCAGGCTCCAGGCGTGGCGCGACCAGCCGGCCGCGCTGGACATCGAGCGCGCGCTGGCCGGGGCGACGGGCCTGGCGCCGCGCCGCACCGCGGTCCTGTCGCATCTGCGCGATCGCCTCTTCGATCTCTCGCGCCGCAACCGCCTGCTGCATTTCCGGCCCGGCGTGGCCACCGTGAACCTCACCGTGGCGAGCGTGCCGATGATGCTCCAGGTCGAGAGCATCCGGGCGGAGCATATCTGCACCTGGGGCGGCCCCTTCGCCGCCGACGTTGCCTCCGGCAGCGCGGTGAACCTGCATCACTGGCTGCGCTTCGAGGACCAGCCCTACCTGCCGGTAGCGCTCGACCGCCTGATCCAGGAAACCCGGCGCGACCGCGCCGAGTACGGCTTCGGCAATCTGCGGCTGGTGGTGGCGTTCCTGCGCTGGCACAACCTCAAGGAGGCGCCTGAAGAACGCATCACCACGCCGCTGTTGTGGATGCCGGTCGAGCTCACCCGCAGGAAGGGCGTGCGCGACCAGTACGTGATCCAGTGCGAGGACGCCGAGGCAGAGTTCAACCCGGTCCTGCGACACTACCTGCGCCAGCTCTACGATATCCGGCTGCCCGCCACCGTCGACCTGCAGAAGACCACGATMGCGCAGGTGCACGCGGACATCCTGGCCCAGATCCGGCAGTCGGAGCCCTCGGTGGAGCTGCGCCTGCTKGAAAAGCCAGCCATCAGKCTGGTGCGCCAGAAAGCCATGCAGCGCATGCAGCAGTTCCAGCGCCGGCGCGGCGCAAGCCGCGCGCCGCGCGCGGGGCTGGCCAGCCTGCCCGACTACAGCTATGACCCGCAGGACTACCGTCCGCTGGGGCAGGCGCTGTTCGAGTCGCTGGTGCGGCCGAGCCCCTTGCCGCAGCGTTTCCAGGCCGGCGCCATGCCGGTGGCGGGGCCGCGCCATGCCCGCATGGCGGAAGCGCCGCCGGCGGAAGAGGCCGCAGGGGCAGCAGAGGCAGCAGAAACCGAACAGGTCGGCTACGCGCTGCAGGAGTCCGAGGGGCACCGCTATGCGTGGGACCTGGACCTGACCCAGGTGACGCTGGCGAACTTCAACTATCGGAAGATGTCGCTGGTGCGCGATTATTCGCAGTTKCTGGAGGAGCAAGCCAGCAATCCGGCATTCKACCGGGTGTTCTCGATCGAGCCGCGGGAAGTCGACACCGGGGCGGTGGCGCCGATCGCCATCCGCGACCAGTGGAACGTGGTGCCTTCCGACGCGACGCAGAACGCCGCCGTCAGCCTGGCCCGCAGCCAGCGCAGCTTCATCATCCAGGGGCCGCCCGGCACGGGCAAGTCGCAGACCATCACGAACCTGATTGCGGACTACGCGGGGCGCGGGCTGCGTGTCCTGTTCGTCTGCGAAAAGCGCGCCGCGCTGGATGTGGTCTTCCATCGCCTGAAACAGAGCGGGCTGGGCGAGCTGTGTTGCCTGATCCACGATTCGCAGACCGACAAGAAGGCATTCGTCACCGATCTGCGCGCCTGCTACGAGCGCTGGATCGCGCAGCCGCACGACAGCGAACGGCTGCGGGACCAGCGCAACGAGACCCTGGCCACGCTGGAACGGCAGCAGGCGCGCATCGAACGTTTCGAACAAGCGATGGCGGACCTGCCAGCGTCGCTGGGCACCACGATCCGGTCGCTGGTGCGCCGCCTGGCCGAATTGCCGCCGGCCCCGGCCGCGCCCGACCAGGCGCAGCGCGAGCTGCTGCCGTCCATGGCCACCTGGACCAAGCACCGGGACCTGGCCCAGCGCCTGCATCGCAGCCTGGTGGAGCGCTTTGGCGTACGCAGCCTGGCCGAGCATCCGTTTGCCCGGCTTGCGCGCGGATTGCTCGATGATGAGCGCGCCTTCGGGCGGGCCAGGCAACTGGTGGATGAGTGCGAAGCCCTGTTCGACCAGCTGGATGCGGTGCTCGACGATACCGCCCGCCTGGCGGACGGCGGCACCTCGCTGACGGATGCATTGGCCATTGCGCAGGAAAGCCGATGGCTGCTCGACCATCACCTGGCCGGCCACCTGGTCCTGCTGGATGCAGGCTCGCCGGCGGCCACGGAGCTGGCAGGCGCGCGCGCGCAGCTCGAGCAGAAGACCGCGGCGCTTGCCCAGGMTGCCACCGCGACCACGCAGTGGCGCGACAAGCTGAGCCCGGACGACACGGCTTCGGCGCTGGACCTGGTCCGCAGGCACGAGGGCTCCCTGATGCGCTGGCTGCAGCCGGCGTGGTGGCGGCTGCGCGCGGAGCTCAAGCGCCGCTATGATTTCTCGCGCCATGCGATCCACCCCGGCTATGCCAAGGTGCTCGCAGCACTGGCGGCGGAGCAGGCCGCCGCCGCGGCGCTMGCGCAGGCGGACGCTGCCTTCCATGCCCGCTACGGCGTACCCTCCATGCCATCGTTCCTGCAGGCGCTGGACGAGCTGCGGCAACGCGTCGCCTCGTCCGGCATCAGCCGTCGCCTGGCCGGGCACTTGCGCAATGCCGTCGACCCGGTCGTGGCCGCGCAGGCCGAAGCATCGATGCAGCAAGCCCTGGAAAAGCTGGCCCAGCGCGTGCGCGCGGGCCTCGCCGTTGCCGATGCGGCCACCCTGGACGACCTGGCCGAGCTGTTGCGCGACCTGCGCGAAGATCTGGAGGAACTGCCGGACCTGCTGCCGCTCTTGCGCGCCACGCACGCCGCCGGCGCGGCATACGCCGGGGCGCTGCAGACCCTGCCTTACGCACCGGCCGAGCTGGAGGCGCTGGTGGCCGACGAGGCGCTCAAACGCCTGGAGCGGCAAGCGCCGGAGCTGGCCCGCTTCGACGGCGCGGCACTGGCTGCGGCGGCGCGCGGCGTGGCCCACGGCGAGAAGAGCGTGCTCGAGCAGAACGCACGCCAGGTGCGGGCGACCTTGCATCGCCAGTTCAGCGAGCACGTGCGGCAGTCGTCGCTGTCGGCCACCCAGCTCGATCCGGCCGGAAAGGAATTCAAGAAACGCTATGCCACCGGCCGCCGGRAGCTGGAGCACGAGTTCGGCAAGAGCATGCGCTACCGCTCCATCCGCGACCTGTCCGACGACGAAACCGGCCTGGTGATCAACGACCTGAAGCCGATCTGGCTGATGAGCCCGCTCTCGGTGTCGGATACGCTGCCGCTCTCGCCGGATCTGTTCGACGTGGTGATCTTCGACGAGGCAAGCCAGATCCCCACCGAGGAAGCCGTGCCGGCGCTGAGCCGCGCGTCGCAGGTGGTTGTCGTGGGCGACGAGATGCAGCTGCCCCCGACCAGCTTCTTCTCGGCTGCCGGCGCGGAGGACGCGGACGAGATMATCGTCCAGGAAGAGGGCGAGCGGATCGCCATCAGCCTGGATGCCGACAGCCTGCTGAACCAGGCGGCGCGCAACCTGCCCGCGACCCTTTTGGCCTGGCACTATCGCAGCCGGCACGAAACGCTGATCAGCTTCTCCAATGCGGCTTTCTACGAGGGGCGCCTGGTCACCATTCCCGACCGCATGCTGGAGCAGGCCGGCCAGGCGCCGGCCGATGCCCGCTTCGATGCCGGGGACCCGGTCATTGCCGGCGTGGACCATGTGATGGCGCGCCCGGTCAGTTTTCATCGTATCGACGACGGCGTCTACGCGCAGCGGCGCAATGTGCCGGAAGCACGCTACATCGCCGCCATGGTGCGCGAGCTCCTGCGGCGCGGGACTGGCCTGAGCATCGGCATCGTGGCCTTCTCGGAAGCCCAGCAGGGCGAAATCGAGGCAGCGCTGGAAGTGCTGGCGCTGGAGGATGCGGATTTCGCGATGCGGCTGGAGCGTGAATATGTGCGCGAGGACGAGGACCAGTTCAACGGCCTGTTCGTGAAGAACCTGGAAAACGTACAGGGCGACGAGCGCGACATCATCATCCTGAGCATCTGCTATGCCCCGGGGCCGGACGGGAAGATGCTGATGAACTTCGGCCCGATCAACCAGCGCGGCGGCGAGAAACGGCTCAATGTCATCTTCAGCCGGGCCCGCCACCGCATGGCCGTGGTCTCGACCATCCATGCCGAGGCGATCACCAACGTGCATAACGATGGCGCCGCGGCGCTGCGCGCGTTCCTGCAGTTCGCCCACGCCAGCGCGCATGGCGAGTCGGAGCGCTCGCAGCTGGTGCTGGGCGGGCTCAATCCMGGCGCCAAGGGCGCTTTTACCCGGGCGGCCCCGGAGGATCCGGTTCGCCGCGCCATCGCGGCGGCGCTGCGCGCGCGCGGGCACGACGTGCATGAGCATGTGGGGCGATCGCGCTTCCGGTGCGACCTGGCCATTGCMGATGCGACCGGCGGGCACTATGCGCTGGCGATCCTGCTGGACGCGCCCGATGCCGAGGTGCCCGACGCGCGGGAGCGCTACGTGTTCCGGCCGACCATCCTGCGCAATTTCGGCTGGCGCGTGATCGACATACCGGGCAAGGACTGGATACGCGATCCGGAAGCCGTGCTGTCGCGCATCGAGGCCAGTCTCGCCGGCACTGTCGGGGAGGAAGAAGAGGCGCCGCCGGATGCCGAAGCGGACGACGGCCCGCCGTCCCCCGGTGGCGCAGGCGCGCCGGATCCCGCCCGGGTCTCGCCGGCGCTGCCTGGCGAGGCTGCCGGACCCGGCGCATCCGCTACGTCCCTGGTCCGTCGGTTTCGCTTCGAGCAAGKCAGCTCGAGGAAGTTCTGGCGCATCTCGGTGAGCGCAATGGAAATGACGGTGAGCTATGGCCGTATCGGCACGAATGGCCAGTCTGTCCTGAAGGTGTTCGACACGCACGAGAGGGCCCGGCGTGAAATGGACAAGCTGGTCGACGAGAAACTGAGAAAGGGCTACGAGGAAGAGTAGGGCCCGGCGCCGCGGCCCATGGCCATGCGAGGCATGGCCATGAGCCGCCGGCCCCGCTCACGCCGGGACGGGCGCGTCAGGCATTGAATATGTCGTCGTCCAGGAAGTCGTCACTGCCCGCGCCGTCATCCGGCAGGCCGCGACTCAGCCCCGCATCAAGGGCATCGCCCGACGAGCGGTCGTCATTCCCGTAGTAGTTGTTGACCACGGTCGACTCGGCCGGCAGCGCGCCCGCGGCGGGCTGCCCGAGAAAGCCGCTCCCGCTCCCGTTCCCGCTATTGCGATGGAACAGGTTCTCGATGCCCTGGAACAGGAACGCGCCTCCGGCTACGCCGGCGGCCGTGGTTGCGATGCCGCCCAGCGTGCTTCCCAGGCCGCCGCCCAGAAAGCCGGGCCGGGGAGGCTGTGCCTGCACCTGTACCGGCTGGGCCGGTGGCGATACGGAGACAGGCATGCCCGACGGGGCCGGCATCACCGGGCGCGCCGCGGCCGGATCGACATTGCCGACATTGCCGACATTGCCGAAATTGTTGAMGGCATTGGCGCTGCTTCCCCAGGCGTTCTCCTGGGCGAGGAAGCGGCTGGAGCCGCTGGCCTGCGCCATCTGCAACTGCGCCTGCAGCGTAGAGATCTGGGCCTTTGCCGCGATCAGCGCATGGTCAAGCAGGATGGCGCGCTGTACCAGCAGGTACGCGGCATCCGGTTGCCTGGCGACGGCATCGGCGATGAGCGCCTCTGCCTGGGGGTCCTTTGCGCCTGCTCGGGCCTGGGTCAACTGCGCCAGGAAGCCTTCCAGCGCCTGCATCTCTTGGGGGGTCATGGCACCACCTGTCCGGGTTGTCTTGAGTGTTGTCAGTCTAGKGGCCGAGACTTAAGCGAGACTTAAAAGACCGGCCCCGGCGTGATTGCGGGGTTTTGCCAGGCTGGCGGGCCCCTGTCAGGATGCGGCTCTTGCTATCAGGAAGTCCACCAGCAATCGTGCCGCCGGCGACAGGCTCGCCTCGTCGCGAAAGCAGATCGCAAAACGCCGCTGCGCCCACGCATCGGTGAGCKGGATCACCTGCACGCCAAAGCTGGCCGAAACGGGTTCGACCACCTCGCGCGGCACGATGGTAAGGCCAAGGTTCGCGCGGACGCAGCGAAGCGTGGCATCGAAGGAGGACACCACCACCCGGTACGCCATCGGCTTGCCGATGATGGCCGCGGCGCGCGCCAGCATGGTGTGCACCGCAGTCTGCCCCGGCATGCCGATGTGGTCGTAGTCAAGCGTCTGCGCGAAAGTGCAATCCGCGCGGCTGGCCAGCGGATGCGAGGGATGGACGATCGCCGCCAGGGCATCGGTGCGGTAGGGCCGGGTCTGGAATCCTTCTAGGTCCGCGGCATCCCAGCAGATCCCCAGCGATGCCGAGCCTTCGCGCAGGGACCTGACGATGTCGCGGCTGAGGCTTTCTTCCATGGTGACGCGGATATCCCGGTGCGCCGGTACCTGCAGGAAGCCCGCGATATCGTCGGGCAGGGATTCGGCCATGCACGACACGGTGGCCAGCAGCCGGACCTGGCCCTTGATGCCCTTGCCGTGGTCGGCCATGTCGCGCTCCACGCGATCGGCCGCCGCCAGCATGGCGCGCGCGTGCTCGAGCAGGATCTCCCCGGCCGCGGTCGGGATCACGCCGCGCCGGCGCCGCTCGAACAGTGTGACGCCCACGGTGTCTTCGAGTTGCGCCAGCCGCTTGCTGATGGCCGACGCCACGATGTGCTGCTGCTCGCCGGCGCGCGCCATATTGCGCGTCTCGCAAACGGCGGCGAACAGGCGCAGCGAGGTGAGGTCCAGGTCACGCATCCGCAGGCCTTGCCAGAGTTTCCGATGTGGAAATCTTACGCGAAATTCTCATCATCATTGCTCAGCTCGGGAATCCCTGCGGCGTTGTGGAATGGCTGATCCCGACGTTTTCAGGCGGAKACATTCCGATCCGGAACGTTAGTGCTGCTCCAATACCGCTTCTGGCCTCGTCGGGAACGGCATACAGTTCGCCTATCGAGCCGGAACCCCGGAGCCACCTGTGGAGACAGACCGCATGACGACACCGACCAACAGCACATCCCGCCAGGCGGTGATCCGCGAGGTGGGGCTGCGCGACGGCCTTCAAAGCATCGCTACCATCCTGCCTACCTCCGCCAAGCGCGAATGGATCCAGGCTKCCTACGCCGCTGGCCAGCGCGAGATCGAGGTCGGCTCGTTCGTGCCGGCCAGGCTGCTGCCGCAACTGGCCGATACCGCGGAACTGGTGGACTTCGCCAGGTCCATGCCGGGATTGTTCGTCTCGGTACTGGTGCCGAACCTGCGCGGCGCCGAGAACGCCATCGCCAGCGGCGCGGACCTGATGCTGGTGCCGCTTTCCGCCAGCCATGCGCATAGCCTGGCCAACCTGCGCAAGACGCCCGACGAAGTGGTGGCCGAGGTGGGCCGGATCCGCGCCGCGCGCGACGCGGCCGGCTCCCGGACGCTGATCGAAGGTGGCGTCGGCACGGCCTTCGGCTGCACGATACAGGGCCGCGTGGACCCGGAAGAAGTACTGCGCCTGATGCAGGCCTTGCTGGATGCGGGCGCCGACCGCGTCAGCCTGGCGGACACGGTCGGCTATGCCGATCCCGCCATGGTGCGAAGCCTGTTCGAGCGCGCCCGGGCCATTGCCGGCGAGCGCTTCTGGTGCGGCCATTTCCACGATACGCGCGGCCTCGGCCTGGCCAACGTCTGTGCCGCCCTGCAAGCCGGGGTCACGCGCTTTGATGCCTGCCTTGCCGGGATCGGCGGCTGTCCGCACGCCCCCGGCGCCAGCGGCAATGTCGCCACCGAAGACCTGGCTTTCATGCTCGCGAGCATGGGATTCGCGACCGGCGCCGATATCGGCAAGCTGCTTGCGCTGCGCGCGCGCGTGGCCGGCTGGCTGGACGGTGAAACCCTGCACGGCACCCTGTGGCGCGCCGGCCTGCCCAAGACCTTTTCCGCGTCGCTTGCCGATGCCGTGACCGCCTGAGAGCGACCCATGCCTACTGAACATTCCCCCTTGCCGCTTGCCGGCATCCGCGTCCTCGAGTTCACCCATATGGTGATGGGCCCGACCTGCGGCATGATCCTGGCCGATCTCGGCGCCGAAGTCATCAAGGTCGAGCCGCCGGGCGGCGACAAGACGCGCAACCTTCCCGGGCTGGGTATCGGTTTCTTCCGCTCGTTCAACCGCAACAAGAAAAGCGTCGTCATCGATATCACCACCCCGCAGGGGCAGGCCACGGCGGCAGAACTGGCCGGCCAGTGCGATGTGCTGCTGGAGAATTTCCGCCCGGGCCTGATGGCCAAATGCGGGCTGGACCATGCGACGCTTTCGGCGAAGTATCCCGGGCTGATCTACGTCTCCCACAAGGGCTTTCTTCCCGGTCCCTATGAGAACCGGCTGGCCCTGGACGAGGTCGTGCAGATGATGGGCGGTCTTTCCTACATGACCGGGCCAAAGGGCCGCCCGTTGCGCGCCGGCACCTCGGTCAACGACATCATGGGTGGCATGTTCGGCGCCATCGGCGTGCTGGCCGCCCTGCGCGAGCGCGAGCGCACCGGCAAGGGGCAGGAAGTGCAGAGCGCCTTGTTCGAGAATTGCGTGTTCCTGTCGTCCCAGCATATGCAGCAGTTTTCGATGACCGGCGAGCCGCCGCCGCCGATGCCGTCCCGCGTGTCCGCATGGAGCGTCTACGATGTCTTCACGCTGGCCGCAGACGAGCAGCTGTTCATCGGCGCCGTGAGCGACAAGCAGTTCAACAACCTGTGCGAGGTGCTGCAACGGCCCGATCTCGCCGCCGACCCTGCATTCGCCACCAACGCCATGCGCGTGGCCGTGCGGCCGGCCTTGCTGGCACGGCTTGGCGAGATTCTCAAGCATCATCGCGTGGACGAACTCACGCCCAGGCTTGAAGCCGCCGGCATTCCCTATGCGCCCATCGTGCGTCCGGAACAGCTTCTCGACGATCCGCACCTCAAGGCGAGCGGGGGACTGGCGCCGATGCAGACCGAGGATGGCGGCACCACCGACGTCGTGCTGTTGCCACTCATGATGGATGGCCGGCGCCCGGGCGTGCGCATGCCCTTGCCGGGCATCGGCGAGCACAACGAGGAAATCCTTTCCGCCCTGCGTGCGCACACGCCTGGCTGAAATCCTTCCGCCTTGCCGGACGGCTCCCGCAGCCGCACKGATCAGAACAGAAAAATATCTGGAGACAAGCATGGCCCCCTTTCTTTCACGCAGGGCAGTACTCGGCATCGCTATCCCGGCGCTGGCGTTCGCGCTCGCCGTCCCGGCCGCTMCGGCGGCGGCCGAAGGCACCGGCCGGCCGGTGCGCCTGATCCTGCCGATCAGCGCCGGCTCGGGCGTGGACGCCATCGCCCGCGCTGCCGGCCCCTCGCTGGGCAGGAACCTCGGACAGCCCGTGGTGATCGAGAACATTCCCGGCGCGGGCGGCATAGCCGGCGCAGCCGCGGTGGCCAAGGCCCCGCCCGACGGCAGCACGCTGGKACTCGTTTCCAACAACCACGTCATCAACCCCAGCGTCTACAAGAAGATGCCGTTCGATGCGATCAAGGACTTCACGCCGATCAGCGTGATCGGCTCGACGCCGCTGGTGCTGGTGGTCAATCCCAAGGTTCCKGCGAAGAACGTCCAGGAACTCGTTGCGCTGTTGAAGGCCAGGCCGGATGCATTCAACTATGCATCGTCAGGCAATGGCACCATCATCCAGCTCGCCGCCGAAATGTTCCTCGAGGAGGCGCACGTCAAGGCCCGCCACGTTCCCTACAAGGGTACCGGGCCGATGATCACCGACCTGATCGCCGGCCAGGTGGAGATGGGCGTGGTGGCGCTCAATGCCGTCGCACCGCACCTGAAGAGCGGCATGCTGCGCGCGATCGGTCTCTGCGGCGCAACGCGTTCGCCCGCGGCGCCCGAGATCCCCACCATCGCTGAACAAGGCCTGCCGGACTATGCCGTCGAGGGATGGTTTGCCGTMGTGGGCCCGGCAGGCCTGCCGCCCGCCGAGGCCAGGCGCATCCAGGCGCTGTTTGCAAAGGCATTCACCAGCCCGGAGGTTCTGGATGCGATGAAGAAGCAGGGCAATACGATCAATCCGGGCACCMCGGAAGCGGCCGCCAAGTTCTTCCAGAGCGAAGCGGCGCGTTATGCGGCATTGGTCAAGAGGGCCAACGTGACMAGCGAGTGACGAACCGGGGCGGGAGCCGGCTCGCGCTCCGTATCCGGCGCCCTTGCCCATGGGCTTCGGCACGGATCGAATGCCCGCGCGGGGCTGGCCACGCGTCAGCCGCAATGCTTGCGGACGAAATGCTCGCGGATGATCGAAGTGATATAGAGCCGGCCGGTGCTCTCCAGCATGCCGACGCGGCGCTCGAGCTGCTTTCCCGGAATCGGCAACAGGCGTAGCGCCGCGTCGCTGCGCCACGCGAAGTTGTGCAGCACCGGCACGATCGAGACGCCCGCGTTCTGCCGCACCAGTTCCACGATGGCGGGCAGCGAATTCATCTCGACGATTTCGTTCGGCTGCACGTCGCACCGGCGCAGGAGCTGGTCGATCTTGATGCCGGTGGTCGCGGCGCGGTCGAAGCGGATGAAAGGCTGCGTGCGCAGCAGGGCGACGGCGTCCGCTCCGGGCGGTGCGGCCCTGGCGCTGGCAATCAGCATCAGCGGCTCGTCGTACAGATGCGTCCAGGTGGCTTCCCGTGTCTCGGGCCTGGGCATTTCGATCAGGATGGCGGCGTCCAGTTCGCCTTCCAGCACCTTGGCCTGCAGTTCGAGCTGACGGCCATTCATGATGCGGATATCCAGCGCGGGATACTGCGACTTCAGCTCGACCACGCTGGTGGCCAGCGCGCCCATTGCGGAGACGATCGCGCCGATGGTCACGGTGCCGGCAATCTCGCTTTCGCCAACCTGGTCGGCGAGCATGCTTTCGTAGTCCTTCACCAGCCGGCGTGCCCGCGCGATCAGCGCCACGCCCGCGGGCGTGAAGGTGACGCCGCGCCTGGAGCGGTCGAACAGCGGCCGTTTGCATTCGTCTTCCAGCGCCTTCATTTGCGAGCCTACCGCCGCCGGCGTGAGGGCGACGCGCTCGGCAGCCGCGGCAAACGAGCCGAAGTCGGCAACCGCGACGAAGGTCTTCAGCATGCGGATTGTGTTCATGGGAATGACCGGTGGCTGGGGATGGCGCTGGAAGCACGCACGGGGACTGGGTGAGGCGCCAATGGTAAAGCGTTACTTTATTGTTGGTAAAAAGAAATTCATTTTTCTTTTATCTTCGATTCGTCAAGAATGGGATGGCTGGAGCACAAGCCGTCCACGCCGCCCGCGTCCCCCAAGTCCCCGGACCGGCCCGGGCCGGCCGCACGAGAACGGCGCTCCCAGCTTGCGCAGACCGACAGCCAGAACGACAACGAGCTAGAGCGAGACAGCCCCCCGATGATGGTGAACCCCAGATTGCTTAAACAGTGGAGCCCGGCCGCAGCGCTGCTGGCGGCCACGCTTTTCTTTTCCCATGGCGCGCGCGCCGCGAACGCCTGCGAATCGCTGGCGGATATCGGCCTGCCGGACGTGAAGATGACGTCCGCCGCGATGCAGGCCGCCGGAGCGCTGGCCCTGCCGAACGGCCACAAGATCGACAATCTCCCGGCGTTCTGCCGGGTGGCCGGCCAGCTCAGGCCCACGCCGGACTCCGACATCGGGTTCGAGCTCTGGATGCCGCCCGCCGAGGCGTGGAACGGCAAGACGCTGGTGGTCGGCAACGGCGGCTACGTCGGCTCGATCCGCTACGACGAACTCGAGCCGGCCATCCGGCGGGGCTACGCGGTGATCTCGAGCGACAGCGGCCATGTGGACGCCGCCGGGTACCGCAACGAGAACCTGAACTGGGGCGTGGGCCACCCGGAGAAGATCGCGGACTGGGCCTATCGCTCGGTCCATGCCGCGGCGGCGGCGTCGCGCGCCATCGTCAGGACATTCGAGCGTCGCGACGCTTCCCACGCCTACTACTTCGGCTGCTCGACCGGCGGCGGGCAGGGCCTGATGGCCGCGCAGCGCTACCCCGACGACTTCGACGGCATCATCGCGGGCGCGCCCGGCAACAACCGGACCGCGTTGAACCAGGGCTTCCTGTGGGGAGCGACCCAGAACCTCAAGACCAAGGCCGGCTATATCCCGCCGTCGAAGCTGCCGCTGATCAACCAGGCGGCGATCAGCGCCTGCGACGCGCAGGATGGCCTCGCCGACGGGCTGATCGGCGATCCGCGCCAGTGCCGCTTCGATCCCAAGGTCCTGCAGTGCAAGGACGACGCCGACGGCGCGCAATGCCTGACCGGGGCGCAGGTAGATACGCTCAGGCGCCTGTACGCCGGTGCGCAGAACCCGCGCACCAGGGCGCAGATCTACCCGGGCTGGCCGGTGGGCAGCGAGTTCGGCTACCTCGGCGGCTGGGGCTATGCGATCGAAGGACCGCAGGCGTTCCGCACCGAGTTCTTCAAGGATTGGGTATTCAAGGATGCCAATTGGGACTGGCGCTCGTTCGACTGGGACCGTGACGTCGCCATCGTGAAGGCGCGCATCGGCGCCACGGTGGATGCCACTGATCCCGATCTTGGCGCATTCCGCAAGCGCGGCGGCAAGCTGATCCTGTACCACGGCCTGGCGGACCCGATCGGCAATGCCTACGACACCATCCAGTACTACGAGGCGGTCGGGAAAACCGTCAGCGACACGCCGGCCTTCGCGCGCCTGTTCCTGGCGCCGGGCATGGGACATTGCCGCAGCGGCATCGGCCCCAATGCGTTCGACGCCATCGGCGCGCTGGAGGACTGGGTGGAGAAGGGCCAGGCGCCCGCGCGCATCGTCGCGCTCAAGGCCGATGCCACCGACAAGGTGGGGGGGCTGGCGAGCAGCGCGGCGGTGAAGGGCAATGCAGGAAGGACGCGGCCGCTGTGCGCCTATCCGCAGGTGGCACGCTACAAGGGCAGCGGCAGCATCGACGACGAGCGCAACTTCACGTGCGCTGCGCCGCTCTGAGGCATGAAAGAAGGCCGGGCGCGAAGTCTGCGCCCGGCCTCGATGACGGCAGGCGCGGCGGCAGGAAGGCTTCCCGCCGCTGCGCGCCGGCTTAACCCGGCAGTCCTTCGTAGGTCACCAGGAAGACCTGCTCCTCGCCCGCGCTGACCGGCAGCCAGATCAGTTCGAGGTTGGGGAAAGCCGCTTCCACATTGGCATGCTCATTGCCGATTTCCACCACCAGCACGCCACCCGGGTTCAGCCGCGCCTTGGCGCCGGCGATGATCCGGCGCACCACGTCCATGCCGTCGTCCCCACCCGCCAGCGCGATGCGCGGCTCGGCGTGGTACTCGGCCGGCAGCGCCTGCATGGAAGTCTCGTTGACGTAGGGCGGGTTGGTGAGGATGACGTCGTACCTGGCGCCTGCGGGCAGCGGGGCGTAGAGGTCGCCCTCGTACAGGCTGATGCGGTTTTCCATCTTGTAGTCGGCCACGTTGCGGCGGGCGACTTCCAGCGCGTCGGGCGAAATGTCGACCGCGTCGATGCGGGCTTCGGGCCAGACGTGGGCGGCAATGATGGGCAGGCAGCCGGAGCCGGTGCAGAGCTCCAGCACCGGGCCGATATCGGCGATATCGCCCACCCACGGCTCGAGTMCTTCCTGGAGCAGCTCACCGATGAAGCTGCGCGGCACGATCACGCGGGAGTCCACGTAGAAGCGCAGGCCGTGCATGAAGGCTTCGTTGGTGATGTAGGCGGCGGGCACGCGTTCGGTGACGCGGCGCTCGATGACTTGCAGCACGGCCTCGACTTCCTCGGGCAGCAGGCGCGCGTCGAGAAAGGGATCGAGCGTGTCGAGCGGCAGGTTGAGCGTGTGCAGGACCAGGTAGGCGGCTTCGTCGTAGGCGTTGGCGCTGCCGTGGCCGAACGACAACCTGGCCTTGGTGAAGCGCGAGACGGCCAGGCGCAGCAGGTCGCGTACGGTTTGCAGGGGGGAGGGCGTAGCCATGGTGCGGTGGTCCAGGTATTCAGGTCAGTCAGGTCAGGCGATCAGGCGATCAGGCGATCKAGCACGCCGCGGTAGACGTTCTTGAGCGGCTCGATGAAGCGCACTTCGACGTGCTCGTCGATCTTGTGGATGCTGGCGTTGGGCGGGCCGAACTCGATGACCTGCGGGCAGATCCTGGCGATGAAGCGGCCGTCGGAGGTGCCGCCGGTGGTGGAGAGCTCGGTCTTGACGCCGGTCTCCGCCTCGATCGCGCCGCTGAGCGCTTCCGAGAGTTCGCCGCGCGCGGTCAGGAAGGGTTCGCCGCCCAGGGTCCAGGCCAGCTCGTAGTCGAGCTGGTGGCGCTCGAGGATGGCGTGCACGCGCGCCTTGAGGCCTTCGGGGGTGCTGGCGGTGGAGAAGCGGAAGTTGAAGTCGACGGTGATATGGCCCGGGATCACGTTGGTGGCACCGGTGCCGCCGTGGATGTTGGACATCTGCCAGGTGGTGGCGGGGAAGTATTCGTTGCCTTCGTCCCAGCGCTCGTTCACCAGCTCGGCCAGCGCGGGCGCGGCCAGGTGGATCGGGTTCTTCGCCAGGTGCGGGTAGGCGATATGGCCCTGCACGCCCTTGATGGTGAGCTTGCCCGAGAGCGAGCCGCGGCGGCCGTTCTTGACCATGTCGCCAAGKGTGTCGACCGAGGTGGGCTCGCCGATCACGCAGTAGTCCAGGCGCTCGCCGCGCGCCTTGAGCGCTTCCACCACCTTGATGGTGCCGTCGTGCGCGGGGCCTTCTTCATCGCTGGTGATGAGGAAGGCGATGGAGCCGGCGTGGGCGGKGTGCTGCTGCACGAACTCTTCGGTCGCCACGACGAAGCCGGCGATGGAGGTCTTCATGTCCGCGGCGCCGCGGCCGTAGAGCTTGCCGTCGCGGTGGCTGGGCTGGAACGGGTCGGAGCCCCATTGCTCGAGCGGGCCGGTGGGCACCACGTCGGTGTGGCCGGCGAAGGCCAGCAGCTTGCCGGCCTTGCCCTGCGTGCCGCGCTTGACGGCCCACAGGTTGGTGACGCGGAAGTCGTCCGGGCCGCTGACGATCCACTCGCATTCGAAGCCGATGGCCTTGAGGCGGGTTTCGAGCACGGCCTGGCAGCCTTCGTCGGCGGGCGTGACGGAGCGGCGGCGGATCAGGTCTTCGGTAAGGGCGAGGGTGGGGTTCATGATGGCGAGTCTGCGGCGTCGGGGCCGAGGTTCGGAATAGGGGTGTCGGGCGTGGAGTCTACGCCTTTGTCGATGCTGGCCGGCGTACCCCGGAGCTGACGGCGAACAATCGGCCGCCAGCCCTGCGATAGCCGCTTAAAACAGGCCGGCGTAGTTGTCTGCCGAGAACCCGACGGAAATCTTCCCGCCGTGATCGAGCACCGGCCGCTTGATCAGCGAAGGGCTTTGCTGCATCAGTGCGATGGCGCCGGCTTCGTTCTCGGCGCGCGCCTTGTCGGCATCCGACAGCGCGCGGTAGGTGGTGCCCTTGCGGTTGAGCAGCGTGGCCAGCGGCACGTGCCTGAGCCAGCCGCGCAGCAGCGTTTCGTCCACGCCTTGCTTCTTGAAGTCGTGGAAGTCGTAGGCCACGCCGTTGGCGTCCAGCCAGGTGCGGGCTTTCTTGACGGTGTCGCAGTTGGGGATGCCGTAGAGCAGGACGGTCATGATGTGCGGTGCGCCTTGGATGGCTTAGCGGAACAGCATTAACGGAACAACAGGTTCAGTGCGATGACGAGCCCGCCCAGGCCCAGCGCCACGCCGGCCATGGCCACGCTGGTCATCAGGCGCAGGCGGCGGTCCAGGCGCGCGGCTTCCTTGCGCAGGGCCTCGATGGTGATGGCGTGCTGCTCGGCCAGCATCTTGACGGCTTCGGCCTGCTGCACGGCGGCGGCTTCGAGCTCGGCGATGCGGGCGGCGACGGAGCCATCGCGCGCCTCGAGGGATTCGGGCCCGGCATGCTCGGGCGAACCATCCTTGCGCCGGCCTTTCTTGATCTTCTCGATGGTCTTGTTGGCCTGCTCGAGAATGGTTGGCAGAAGGGACAGCACGGTGCTGACGGTCGCGGGATCCAGGGCCATGAGTCGCTTGCGCAAGGGGTGCATCGGTCTGACGGCGGAGCCTGCGCGGGCAGGCGCCCGCGCAAGCTCCGCGCTAGGCGCGATCAGTCGCCGCGCAGCAGGTCGTTCAGGCTGGTCTTGGCGCGGGTCTGCGCGTCCACCTTCTTGACGATCACGGCGCAGTACAGGCTGTACTTGCCGTCCTTGGAGGGCAGGTTGCCCGCCACCACCACCGAGCCCGCCGGCACGCGGCCGTAGTGGATCTCGCCGGTTTMGCGGTCATAGATCTTGGTGGACTGGCCCAGATACACGCCCATCGAGATCACCGAGTTCTCTTCGACGATCACGCCTTCCACGACTTCCGAGCGGGCGCCGATGAAGCAGTTGTCTTCGATGATGACCGGGTTGGCCTGCAGCGGCTCGAGCACGCCGCCGATGCCGACGCCGCCGGACAGGTGGACGTTCTTGCCGATCTGCGCGCACGAACCGACGGTGGCCCAGGTGTCGACCATGGTGCCTTCGTCGACGTAGGCGCCGATGTTGACGTAGGAGGGCATCAGCACCGCGTTCTTCGCGATGAACGAGCCGCGGCGGGCMACGGCGGGCGGCACCACGCGGAAGCCACCCTTGGCGAAGTCGTCGGCGGTCCAGCCGGCGAACTTGGTCGGTACCTTGTCATAGAACTGGGCGAAGCCGCCGGCGCTCATCGGCGCGTTGTCTTCCAGGCGGAACGACAGCAGCACGGCCTTCTTGATCCACTGGTTGACGATCCAGTCGCGGCCTTGCTTCTCGGCCACGCGCAGGGCGCCGGTGTCGAGCTGGCCGATCACGGTGGCCACGGCTTCGCGGATGTCGTTGGGGGCCGACTTGGGCGAGAGGCTGGCGCGGTCTTCCCATGCCTGGTCGATCAGGGCTTGCAGTGCTTGCGTCATATGCGTGTTTTCAGTGGTTGATCGTTGTCTACAACAAAATTCGGGGCAGCCGCGTTCGGCGTTCAGCCGAGCGACTTGCAGAAGGCGACGATGCGGCGCGCGCCTTCCAGGCATTCCTCGGGCGTGGCGACCAGCGCCATGCGCACGCGGTTGGCGCCGGGGTTGATGCCGTCGGCCTCGCGCGCCAGGTAGCTGCCGGGCAGCACCGTGACGTTCTGCTCGGCCAGCAGGCGGGTGGCGAACGCGGTATCCGTCAGGCCGGTGCGCGAGACGTCGGCCCACAGGTAGAAGCCCGCGTCGGGCAGCGCCACGTCGAGCACCTCGGCCAGCATCGGGGTGACCTCGGCGAACTTGCGCACGTAGGCGGCACGGTTGTCGCGCACGTGGGCCTCGTCGTTCCAGGCCGCCACGCTGGCGGCCTGCACGGCGGGGTTCATGGCGCCGCCGTGATAGGTACGGTATAGCAGGAATTTCTTGAGCAGGGCGGCGTCGCCGGCGACGAAGCCCGAGCGCAGGCCCGGCACGTTGGAGCGCTTGGACAGGCTGGAGAACATCACCAGGCGCTCGAACGGGTGGGCGCCTTCGGCGCGGCCCAGCTTGCGCGCGGCTTCGAGCGCGCCCAGCGGCGGCTCGCCTTCCTTGAAATAGATTTCGGAATAGCACTCGTCGGAGGCGATCACGAAGCCATGGCGGTCAGACAGCGCGAACAGCTCGCGCCAGTCGTCCAGCGACAGCACGGCGCCGGTCGGGTTGCCCGGCGAGCACACGTAGACCAGCTGCACGCGGGCCCAGGTCTCGGCCGAGATGCGGTCGAACGCCGGGGCGAAATTGCGCGCCGGGTCGCTGTTGGCGAACACCGGCGTGGCGCCGGCCAGCAGCGCCGCGCCTTCGTAGATCTGGTAGAACGGGTTCGGGCACAGCACCAGCGCGCCGGGGCGGCTGGCGTCGACCACAGTCTGGGCGAAGGCGAACAGCGCTTCGCGCGAGCCGGTCACCGGCAGCACCTCGGTGGCGGGATTGACCGCCGGCAGGTTGTAGCGGCGCTGGAGCCACGCCGCTATGCACTGTCGTAGTGCATCGGAACCGGCCGTTGTGGGATAATTCGCCAGCCCCGCCAGCGAGTCCGTGAGCGCCTGCTTGATGAATTCGGGCGTGGGATGCTTGGGTTCGCCGATGCCGAAGCTGATCGCGGGCAATGCGGCGTTCGGCTTCACGTTGGCCACCAGCGCCCGCAGTTTCTCGAACGGATAGGGCTGGAGCAGGTCGAGTCGGGGGTTCACGGTCAGGTTCGGGCCGCCAGGGCCAAGGCTCAAAGCCGGACATTATAGAGGATTGCCGGGCTCTCCCGCGCTCTGTGCGGGGGTTCGGCGGGCTTCCCGGCAACTTGGCGCGGGGCCGGCGCCGCTGGCGGCCGCCCGTTCCCGCACCATCGATTTTCCTTTGTCGTCACAAATCAACCGCCACGCCGGCGGTTCCTTTCGTTTTTATGAGCAATCTGCCTACCTCATCCGCCTTGTCCGCCGCCCCGGCCGACGCGCACGGCTTCAAGTCCGCGCTGTCGATCCTGCTGGGTGCCTCGGTCTGGGGCATCGCCTGGTTTCCCTACCGCGTGCTGGCCGGCTGGGGCCTGGGCGGGATGACGGCGGCGGCGCTGGTGAGCGCGGCGGCGGCGGCAATCGCGCTGCTGTCCTTTGCCCGCCACCTGGGCGGGCTGCGCTGGTCCTGGCTGTTCGTGGCGATCGGGCTGGCCGCGGGGGTGACCAACGCCGGCTTCGTCTGGGGCAGCGTCAACGGCCATGTGATGCGGGTCCTGCTGCTGTTCTACCTGACGCCGGTGTGGACGGCGCTGTTCGCACGCCTGTTCCTGGGCGAGAAGCTGTCCGCCGCGGGGCTGATGCTGGTGGCGCTGGCGCTGGGGGGCGCGGGCCTGATGCTGTGGACGCCCGAAGTCGGCCTGCCGCTGCCGGCCAAGGCGGCGGAATGGTCCGGCCTGGTGGGCGGCATGGGTTTCGCGGTCAACAACGTCTTGTCGCGCCGGGCCGGGCAGCTCTACCCGGACATGGACGCGCGCCTGCGCACGATCATGGTCTACCTGGGGTGCACCGCGGTCGGGCTGCCGTGCGCGCTGTGGCTGGAGCCGGGTGGCATGGCGCTGGCGCCGGCGATCGGCTGGGGCGGCCTGGCCCTGGTGCTGGGCCTGGCCGCCACGCTGGTGCTGAGCAATTCGGTGGTGCAGTATGGGCTGCAGCGCCTGCCGGCCAACCGGGTCTCGCTGCTGATGCTGTTCGAGATCGTGATCGCGGCGGTGTCGTCGTGGTGGCTGGCCACCGAGACGCTGAGCTGGAAGGAAGCCGCCGGCGGCTTGTGCATCGTGGCGGCCGGGGCCTTGTCCGGACTGGTGCATCGTTCGCGGCGCAAGGGCGAGGACGCGGGCGAATGCGTCTTGCAGCCGCAATAGGCGCCGGGCCGCGTCAGCTTCGGCAAGCGCTCAGTACAGCATCGCCCGCGAAACCACCGCCACCAGCGGCTTGCGGATGGCGCGCTCGACGCCGGCGTGCAGGTCCAGCGGGCGCAGCAGCATCTTCACGGTMATGTCGACMGGCAGGTTGCGGCGGATCACCGCGCTGACCCGCGAATTGAGCCGGCGCACATCCTTCTGCGGGATATCCTCCGCGCCGCGCTCGATGCGCAGCACATTGCGCAGCGCGATCTCCGCATCCTCGTTCTTGATTTCCAGCAGGCGGCGCACCAGCGCGCCCAGCACGCGCAGCCGGCCCAGCCGTTCGAGATCGTTGAAGGTATTGAAATAGCGGTAGAAGTGCTTGTAGTGGCGCACTTCGTCGTTGGCGATGCGGCGCGTGAGGTTGCGCAGCACCGGTTCGTCGCTGGCCTGCTCGAGCGAGCGGTAAAGCGCGGCGGTACCGGTCTCCACCACGCAGCGCGCGGCCATCTCCAGCGCCTCGGAGGGTTCGAATTTGTCGACCGAGCAGGTATGGCGGTATTCGTCGAAGAAGCGGGCATAGCCGCGCTCCCAGTCGAATCCAGGCCACACATGCTCCACATAGCGCCGCAGCGCCAGGCCATGCTGGAGTTCCTCGGCTTCCCACTGCCCGGAAAGCCAGCCGGACGCCTCGGGGTTGGCGGCGTAATAGCTRGCGAGGTTGCCCGCGTAGGTGTCGGAGCCACTTTCGACGAAAGAGGCGGACACCAGCAGGTAGAAGAGTTCGCGGTCCGGACGCACGCGGGCCACATCGATGGCGGCGAAGTCGATTTCGCCGATGGACCAGGGCATGCGTTGCCTGTCATCACCGGCGCCGGGGCCGGTCAATCTTTCGTCTGAGGTCGCCAGAATCGAGGCGGTCATGCTGAACACTCCCAGAAGTGTCGCGGAGCGCGGACTCCGCGTTGGGCCGGAGACGCCGTTTTGCGTCACCTGCCCGCTCGACAGGATTTGGTTGCAATGGGCATCAGGGATCACGCTGACTATGGAGAGACTAGCACTAACCCTTAGAAGTTTCCCGCCGCTCCCCTGTCACTTGCCCGCCACCTGTTGCCGCCGCGCACGGAGGGCAGGCGCCGGGCGGCGCGATGCCTGGTCCGAGTGTAGGGCGCGGACCGCACAAAGTGAATCGGACGGGGCTTAACGGGGCAGTGGAAAATGGCCGCCCATGCGGCCCGGAAAGCGCCCGGGCGTGGAAGGCGCGATGGTATGATTAGCGCCAACTATCGGGCACAAGAGCCCGGCGCGAGGCCCAGACGGCACGCGCCGACTGCCTCTGCGCTGTCCCGCCTTTCCTGAACGCTGCAATACCCTAGATACCCCACGACCAACCGTGCGACTGTCCTCGATCAAGCTGGCGGGCTTCAAGTCCTTCGTCGATCCCACCAATTTTCAAGTGCCCGGCCAGCTGGTCGGCATCGTCGGTCCCAACGGCTGCGGCAAATCGAACATCATCGATGCGGTGCGCTGGGTGCTGGGCGAGTCACGCGCATCCGAACTGCGCGGCGAGTCCATGCAGGACGTCATCTTCAATGGCTCGACCGCCCGCAAGCAGGCCGGCCGCGCCAGCGTCGAGCTGGTGTTCGACAACCCCGAAGGGCGTGCCGCCGGGCAATGGAGCCAGTACGCCGAGATCGCCGTCAAGCGGGTGCTGACCCGCGACGGCACCTCTTCGTACTACATCAACAACCAGGCGGTGCGCCGGCGCGACATCCAGGACATCTTCCTGGGTACCGGCCTCGGCCCGCGCGCCTACGCCATCATCGGCCAKGGCATGATCTCCCGCATCATCGAGGCCAAGCCCGATGACATGCGGATCTTCCTGGAAGAAGCGGCCGGCGTTTCCAAGTACAAGGAGCGCCGCCGCGAGACCGAAAGCCGCCTGTCCGACACGCGCGAGAACCTGACCCGCGTCGAAGACATCCTGCGCGAGCTCGGCGCCAACCTGGAGAAGCTCGAAGGCCAGGCCGAAGTGGCCCAGCGCTTCAAGACCCTGCAGGCCGACGGCGAGGAAAAGCAGCACCTGCTGTGGCTGCTGCGCAAGAACGAGGCGCAAGCCGAGCAGGAGCGCCACCAGCGCGCCATCGAGCAGGCCCAGATCGACCTGGAAGCGCAGACCGCGCAGCTGCGCCACGTCGAGGCGGAGCTCGAAACCATGCGCGCTGCGCATTACGCGGCCTCGGACAACATGCACAGCGCGCAGGGCGCGCTGTATGAAGCCAACGGCGAAGTCAGCAAGCTCGAAGCCGAGATCCGCTATGTGGTGGAGTCGCGCAACCGCGTGCAGGCGCAGATCGCCGCGCTGAGCGCGCAGCGCGAGCAGTGGCAGGGCAAATCCGAGCAGGCCACCGACGGCCTGGCCCAGGCMGAGGAAGAGCTGGCCGTGGCCGAAGGCCGCACGGTCGAAGCCCAGGAAGCGGTGGCCCACAAGACCGACGAACTGCCCACGCTGGAAGCCCAGTGGCGCGATGCCCAGACGCTCTCCAACGAGCAGCGCGCCAGCATCATGCAGGCCGAGCAGGCCCTCAAGCTCGAAGCCGCGCAGCAGCGCAGCGCCGACCAGATGCTGCAGCAGCTCGAGCAGCGCCGCGAGCGCCTGTCCGGCGAGGAAAAGGGTCTCGACCGCCCCGACGAAGTGCGCCTGGAAGAACTGCGCGCCGAGCTGGCCGAGCAGGAGGCCGTGCAGGAAGAAACGCAGGCGATCCTGGCCGATGCCGAGGAAAGCGTGCCGCGCCTGGACGGCGAGCGCCGCGCCGCGCAGGCGCGCGTGCAGAGCGAGGCTGCCGCGATCTCCTCGCTGGAAGCGCGCCTGTCCGCGCTCAGGCAGCTCCAGGAGAGCGTGCAGACCGAAGGCAAGGTGCAGCCCTGGCTGGCCAAGCATGGCCTGGCCGAACTGCCGCGCCTGTGGAAGAAGCTCCATATCGAGCCGGGCTGGGAAAACGCGCTGGAATCCGTGCTGCGCGAAAAGCTCGCCGCGCTGGAAGTCTCCAACCTGGACTGGATCAAGTCCTTCCTGTCCGACGCGCCGCCCGCCAAGCTGGCCTTCTATTCGCCGCCGCCGGCCGCGCGCCCGCAGGAAACCCCGGCCGGCCTGCGCCCGCTGATGGCGCTGGTGCAGATCACCGAGCCCGGCATCCGCGCCGTGATGCAGGACTGGCTGGCCGATATCTACACCGCCACCGACATGGCCCAGGCCATGGCCGCACGCGGCACGCTGCCCGAGGGCGCCAGCTTCGTGGTGGCCGAGGGTCACCTGGTCGGCCGCAGTTCGGTGCAGCTGTACGCCGCCGATTCCGAGCAGGCCGGCATGCTGGCCCGCGAGCAGGAGATCGAGAACCTGCAGAAGCAGGCTCGCGCGCAGATGCTGCTGGCGGACGAGGCCAAGTCCCAGGCCGTGCGCGCCGAGGCGGCCTACACCCACGCCAGCGCCGTGCTGATCGATGCGCGCAGCCGCAGCGAGCAGGCCACCCGCCGCGTGCACGCGCTGCAGATGGACGTGCTCAAGCTGTCGCAGGCGATGGAGCGCTACGCCGCGCGCAGCGGACAGATCCGCGAGGAACTCGACGAGATCCGCGCGCAGATCGAGGAGCAACGCGCCATCCGCGCCGAATCCGAGGCCAGCTTCGAGCAGCACGACGCCGCGCTGGCCGAGATGCAGGCCACCCACGAAGACCACCAGATGGCCTTCGAAGCGCTGGACAGCAAGCTGTCGTCGGCCCGCCACCAGTTGCGCGATTTCGAGCGCGCCGCGCAGGAAGCGCTGTTCGCCGAGCGCAACCTGGCCAACCGCATCGAGGAGCTGCGCCGCAATATCCAGACCGCGGGGGACCAGTCCGAACGGCTCGAACAGTCGCTGGAAGACGCGCGCGCCGAGCTGGAGACCATCAACGAGCAGACCGCCCACACCGGCCTGCAGGAAGCGCTGGAGCGCCGCGCCGAGAAGGAAGAAAAGCTCCAGCTCGCCCGCACCGAGCTCGATGCGCTGTCGGCGCAACTGCGCCAGTACGACGACCAGCGCCTGGCCGCCGAGCGCAGCCTGCAGCCGCTGCGCGACCGCATCACCGAGTACCAGCTCAAGGAACAGGCCGCGCGCCTGAACCAGGAGCAGTTCAGCGAGCAACTGACMACGGCCGAGGTCGATGAAGCCGCGCTGGCCGAAAAGCTCTCGCCGGACCTCAAGCCTTCCTACCTGCAGGGCGAAGTCACGCGCCTGAACAACGCGATCAACGCGCTGGGCCCGGTCAACATGGCCGCGCTCGACGAACTGGCCGCGGCGCGCGAGCGCAAGACCTTCMTCGATGCGCAGTCGGCCGACCTGCTCGACGCCATCACCACGCTGGAAGATGCGATCCACAAGATCGACCAGGAAACCCGCGCGATGCTGCAGGGCACCTTCGACCAGGTCAACCACCACTTCGGCGAGCTGTTCCCGTCGCTGTTCGGTGGCGGCCAGGCCAAGCTCATCATGACCGGCGACGAAATCCTCGACGCCGGCGTGCAGGTGATGGCACAGCCCCCGGGCAAGAAGAACTCCACCATCCACCTGCTGTCGGGCGGCGAGAAGGCGCTCACGGCGATTGCGCTGGTGTTCGCCATGTTCCAGCTCAACCCGGCGCCGTTCTGCCTGCTCGACGAGGTGGACGCGCCGCTGGACGACGCCAATACCGAGCGCTACGCCAATATGGTGGCGCGCATGTCCGACAAGACCCAGTTTGTCTTCATTTCCCACAACAAGATCGCAATGGAAATGGCACATCAGTTGATTGGCGTGACGATGCAGGAGCAGGGCGTGTCGCGTATCGTCGCGGTGGACATGGACGCAGCGATCTCGATGGCGKAGGCAGCATGACGCTACAGACTGCCCTCATCGTCGCAGGCGTGGTCCTGCTGCTGCTGGTCGTGGCCTATAACCAGTGGCAKATCCGCAAGGCACGCCGCCCGCGCGCGCTGCAGCCCGAAGACGACCTGCCGCCGATGCGCGAGCCGGTGGTCAATCCGGTGGTGACGCCGGAAGTCCACGCCAAGCTGCACGAGGCCCCGGCAGACCGCCAGCCCGAGCGGCGCGAACCCACGCTGGGGACGTCGCCGCCGGATGCCGCCGCCGTGGCGGCGAGCATGGCCGCCGCGTCCGCGGCGACGGCGGACGCCGACGAGATCGTTGCCGACGAACTGGCCATCGCTGCCGCGCCGGCGTCCGCGCATGCGCAGCGCGAGCCTGGCGATGTGGCAGCCCAGGCCACTTCCGCTGCGACCTCGCAAGCGGCCCCCCATGCAGCATCGCAGGCCGGGGCGGCGGACGAGCATGCGCACGCCGCGCACGCCGAGGCKGAGGACGATACCGTGCCCGCCGCCGAGGCGCCTGCCGCACCGCGCGAGCAAGCAAAACCCGCTGCGCGCGAGCCCGAGCCGCTGGTGGCCGACGGCCAGCCCGCGCCGGCCGTCATCGATCCGCTGATCGACTGCATCGTGCCGCTGCACCTGGAGCGCAAGCAGTCCGGCGACCGCATCCTGCCGCTGACCGGCCGCCTGCGCCGCGCCGGCACCAAGCAGGTGCACCTGGAAGGGCTGCGCGCCGAGTCCAATGCCTGGGAAGCGGTCACCGCCGGCCACCAGTACGAAGACCTGCAGGTGGCGGTGCAGCTGGCCAATCGCGGCGGCGCGCTCAACGCGCTCGAATTCTCCGAGTTCGTCAACGCGGTGGAAGCGCTGGCCGAGTCGCTCGACGCCTCGGCCGGGCTGCCCGACATGAGCGAGACCGTGGCCAATGGCCGCGAACTGGACGCCTTTGCCGCCAGCTGCGACGTGCAGCTCGGCGTCAACGTGATCTCCGACGGCGCGCCGTGGTCGGCTGCCTACGTGCAGACCGTGGCCACGCAGGACGGCCTGGTGCTGTCGCGCGACGGTACCCGCTTCACGCGCTACCAGCCGGGCCCGGACGGCATGCAGCGCGCCCTGTTCACGCTGCAGTTCGGCGACACCAACTTCCTGCGCGACKATCTCACCGCCAAGGCCGGCCGCCAGATCACGTTGCTGCTCGACGTACCGTCAGCGGCACAGGCGACCAAGCCGTTCAAGACCGTCTGCGAGTATGGCTACAGCCTGGCGCAGCGCATGGGCGCACAATTGGTGGACGACAATATGCATCCGCTGAGCGAGGCATCCTTCGTCGCCATCTTCGGCCACCTGCAAGCGCTCTACGACAAGCTCGAGGCACGCGGCATGCCTGCCGGCTCGCCGGTGGCGCTGCGCTTGTTCAGCCTGTGATTTTCTGCCTGTGATTTTCAGCCCCTGACCGGCAACGGATCCGGAAATACAATATGAGTCCCAAACGAGACGGTGCGGCGGCGCAAGCCCCMGCGCCTGMCGGCGATTCTCCAGCCGCGCGCGCCGACTGGCTGCGCGCCGAGCTCGAGCGCCATAACTACCAGTATTACGTGCTCGACGCGCCGTCGATTCCCGATGCGGACTACGACGCGCTGTTCCGCGAGCTGCAGGACATCGAGACGGCCCATCCCGACCTGCTGACGCCGGAGTCGCCCACGCAACGCGTGGGCGGCCAGCCGCTGTCGGCTTTCGACACGGTGCGCCACGCCATCCCGATGCTGTCGCTCAACAATGCGTTCGAGGACGACGACGTGCTCGGTTTCGACCGTCGCTGYGCGCAGGGCCTGGGGCGCCCCGCGCAGGCCGAAGGCGCCGTGGACCTGTTCAGCGCCGTCGAAGCGGTGGAATACGCCGCCGAGCTGAAGTTCGATGGCCTGGCCATGTCGCTGCGCTACGAGGGTGGCCGCCTGGTACAGGCCGCCACGCGCGGCGACGGCGAGACCGGCGAGGACGTGACCGCCAACGTGCGCACCATCAAGGCCATTCCGCTGCGCTTGCGCGGCGATGCGGCATCGCTGCCGGCCGTGCTGGAAGTGCGCGGCGAGGTGTTCATGTACCGCCGCGATTTCGACAAGCTCAACGCCCGGCAGGCCGAGGCCGAGGAAAAGACCTTCGTCAATCCGCGCAATGCCGCGGCCGGCAGCCTGCGCCAGCTCGATCCGCGCATCACTGCCAGGCGCCCCTTGTCGTTCTTCGCCTACGGGCTKGGCGAGCTGCAGGGTGGGCCACGCCCCGAGACGCACAGTGCCATGCTGGACTGGTTCGCCGCGCTCGGCATGCCGGTCTGCGCCGAGCGCGCCGTGGTGCGCGGCGCGCAGGGGCTGCTGGATTTCTATCGCGGCGTGGGCGAACGCCGTGCGTCGCTGCCGTATGACATCGACGGCGTGGTGTACAAGGTCAATGTGCTGGCCGAGCAGGAACGGCTGGGCTTTGTCTCGCGCGCGCCGCGCTTCGCGCTGGCGCACAAGTTCCCGGCGCAGGAAATGACCACGGTGGTCGAGGACATCGAAGTGCAGGTCGGCCGTACCGGTGCCATCACGCCGGTGGCGCGGCTGGCGCCGGTGTTCGTCGGCGGCGTCACCGTGACCAATGCCACGCTGCACAACGAGGACGAGATCCGCCGCAAGGATGTGCATATCGGCGATACCGTGATCGTGCGGCGCGCCGGCGACGTGATTCCCGAAGTGGTGGCGGTGGTGGCGGAACGCCGGCCCGCCGATGCGCGTGCCTTTGTCATGCCCACGGCCTGCCCGGTGTGCGGTTCGCATATCGAGAAGCTCGAAGGCGAGGTGATCGCGCGCTGCACGGGCGGACTGATCTGCGCMGCCCAGCGCAAGCAGGCGCTGCTGCATTTCGCGCAGCGCCGCGCCATGGATATCGAAGGCCTCGGCGACAAGGTGGTCGAGCAACTGGTGGACCACGGCATCGTGCATACGCCGGCCGACCTGTACAAGCTCGGCGTGGCCAAGCTGGCCGCGCTGGAGCGCATGGCCGACAAGTCGGCCACCAACCTGGTGGCGGCCATCRAKACTTCGCGCCAGACCACGCTCAACCGCTTCGTGTTCGCGCTCGGCATCCGCCACGTGGGCGAAGCMACGGCCAAGGACCTGGCCAAGCACTTCGGCAAGCTCGACAACCTGATGGCAGCCGACGAAGCGGCCTTGCTGGAGGTCAACGACGTGGGGCCGGTGGTCGCGCAATCCATCGCCGGCTTCCTTGCCGAGCCGCACAACGTGGAAGTCATCGAGCAGCTGCGCGCGGCCGGCGTGCACTGGACGGAGAGCGAGCCGGCCGCCCGCGCCGCGCCGGCGCCGCTGGCCKGCAAGACCTTCGTGCTGACCGGCACGCTGCCCACGCTGTCGCGCGAGGACGCCAAGGAAAGGCTGGAAGCGRCCGGCGCCAAGGTGGCCGGCTCGGTGTCGAAGAAGACAGACTATGTGGTGGCCGGCGCGGAAGCCGGCAGCAAACTTGAAAAAGCCGAGGCGCTCGGCGTGCCCGTGCTGGACGAGGCCGCCATGCTGGCCTTGCTGGCCGAGGCCGGAACCGGAGAACAACCATGATCCGCGACATTCTCAAGATGGGCGACCCGCGGCTGCTGCAGGTGGCACGCCCCGTCACGCGTTTCAACACACCCGAACTGCGTACGCTGATCGACGACATGTTCKACACCATGGACCATGCCAACGGCGCCGGCCTGGCCGCGCCGCAGATCGGCGTGGACCTGCAGGTCGTGATCTTCGGCTTCGACCGCAATCCGCGCTACCCGGATGCGCCGACCGTGCCCAAGACCGTGCTGATCAACCCGGTGCTGACGCCGCTTGGCGATGAGCAGGAAGATGGCTGGGAAGGCTGCCTGTCCGTGCCGGGACTGCGCGGCGTGGTGCCGCGCTATACGCGGCTGAAATACACCGGTTTCGACATCATGGGGGCACCCATCGAGCGCGTTGCCGAGGATTTCCATGCGCGCGTGGTGCAGCATGAGTGCGATCACTTGCAGGGGGTCTTGTACCCGATGCGGGTGAAGGACTTTACGCKGTTTGGATTTACGGAGGTGTTGTTTCCGGATTTGCCACCCAATAGCGATGATTGAGGTTGTCCGGGAAGGCAGGATGGCTTCCCGGGCGCTTGAGGATCGAAGGCCGGACGTCTTGAGCGCAGCCGCCCCGGTGGTTCTGCTGGCATTGCTGCCTGGGCGGCATCGTGGCGGCCGCCTCGGTCGAGGGTTGCCAGGCGCTCCGTAGCGAGTTCATCCATCATGGGCTGCTCATCGAGCCAGCCTCCAGCCCCACACCCACACAGGCCCGGCCTTTCAGCCACAAGGCCAAAGCCAGCCCGTCCCATGCCAAATCCATATTTAACAGATATGGAAACGGCAATATCCATATATTTTACCTGCGGCAACGCCGGTGCTACCGTCTCGCTCCACATCCCGGGCCATTCCAACCGGGAGCCTTGGAGGAGACCAGATGAAGACCGTTCGTGGTGGCCGCGCACTGGCGTGGCCGGTGTTGATCGTCGCCATGTCGGCCAGCTTGCTGCTGGCCGGCTGCGGCGGGGACGATCCCGCAAGCTCGCTGTCGACGGTGCCGGGCAGCACGGCCGGCGGCGACGCGCCCGGCACGCCGATGGTTCCCGGCGCGCCGTCCCTGTCGCCGCTGGATGCCTGCACGGCGCTGGCCAGTGCCAGCCTGCCCGCATCGGCCCTGGCGCTGGCCAGCGGCGGCRCGCAGGTGGCCAGCGCCGTGCTGATAGCCGCCGACGCGGCCGGCAATACGCTGGGCGAGTACTGCGCGGTACGCGGGCAGATCCTGCCCGTGGACGCGAGCGCGCCCAGGATCAATTTCGCCCTCAACCTGCCGACGGCCTGGAACGGCAAGGCCATCCAGTTCGGCGGCGGGGGCTTCGACGGCAAGCTGATCGACGGCACGGAGACGGTGCGCTTCGCGCTGCCGGACGACCCGGCGCCCGTGGCGCGCGGCTACGCCACCTGGGGCGACGATTCCGGCCACCAGAGCGGCAGCATCACCGACGGTGCCTTCGCCGCCAATGACGAGGCGCTGGCCAACTACGGMGGCGACACGCTCAAGAAGACCCACGACGCCGCGCTGGCCCTGCTCAGGCAGCGCTACGGCCGTGCGCCGGATCGTGCCTACTTCCTCGGCACTTCCACCGGCGGGCGCGACGCGCTCAGCTACATCCAGCGCTGGCCGGCGGATTACGATGGGGTGATCGCCAACGAGCCTGCGCTCAACTACACCGGCACGCGCCTGTCGAACGTGGCGGTGGGCCGTGCGCTCTACCGCAACGGCGGCGCGGGCTGGCTCAATATCAACAAGACGTTGCTGGTGCAGGGCGCGGCCATGGCCGTCTGCGACAAGCTCGACGGCGCGGCCGACCAGGTGGTCAGCAATGTGGAGGGCTGCCGCGTGGGATCGCTGCAGGTGCTGGCCAGCCTGCGTTGCCCGGGCGGCACCGATACCGGCGACACCTGCCTGTCCGACGCACAGATCGACACCGTCAAGACCATCGARMASCCGCTSCARYTGAGCTAYCCGWTSGCCAACGGCGTGACCGTGGCKGGCGGCTACAACCTGCTCGAAGGTGCGCTGGTGKCGGGGCCGTTCACCACGCGTGACCTGGGTACGCGGCCGGTGCCGGGGAATCCGGCCACCACGGCGGACGCCAACGTCTACCTGACCGGCGACCAGTGGGTGAAGTACTTCGTCACGCGCGTGCCCGGCTTCGACACGCTGACCTTCGATCCCGCCAGCCCGGGCGCCCATGTCGCGCGCGTGCAGCAGGTCTCGGCGCTGACCGACGCCACCAATCCGGACCTGTCCGGCTTCCTCGGCCACGGCGGCCGGCTGATCCTGCTGCACGGCCTGGCCGACGAGGTGATCAGCCCGAACTCMACCATCGCCTGGTTCCAGGCAGTGACGGGGCGCATGGGGCAGGCCGCGGTGGACCAGGGCATCCGCTTCTACACCGTGCCCGGCATGGGCCATGGCACCGGCAGTTTCCTGCCGGCGTGGAACTCGCTKACCGCGCTGGAGAACTGGGTCGAGCAGGGCGTGGCGCCGGGCACCCGCACGGTGATGGATACCAATGCCCAGACCTATGGCCGCGCGCGGCCGCTGTGCCAGTACCCGTCGTGGCCGAAGTACAAGGGATCGGGCAGCATGGACGCCGCCATCAACTACAGCTGCGCGGGCGCCAGCGGGCCGCCGCAGGCTTGCCTGAACCTGCCGTCCGCGGTGACGAACTACAAGGGCGGCAATATGCTTGGCGAGGAGCTGACKGTGCGGCTGGATCCGGCCACGCTGGACTACACCGTGACCGTCGACGCCAGCCTGCAGCGTGCCGCCGGCACCGCGCGCAGCGGCAAGCTGGTGGCGCAGGGCGGCTGCACTTTCGCCAGTGGCGAGAACGGGGCCTTGTTCACGCTCACCGGCGGCGGTGTCATGCTGGGCGGCGTGGCCAACGCGGCAGGCGCCGGCTTCGCGCCGCTGCTGGCCTTCCAGAGCGTCAGCAGCGACTACAAGGCGGTGGCCGACATCTACAACGTCAACGGCATCCAGTATGCCGTGGCGGGCGGCGCGGCCAGCATGGTGAACGGCTCGGCCCGGCTGCGGTCCTCGGCGGCGACCTGGCAGACCTGCGCGGATCCGGTCACCGGCGGCTTCATCACCTACGACGCGGCCTGCACCGCGACTACCAAGGGCTATTTCAGCTGGAACAGCGCGCGCAATGCCTTCGACTATTTCGTGGGTGGATCGCCCACGGCGGGCGGCGGCACGCTKAGCGGCTCGCTGGTGAGCGGCATGGTCAACGGCAAGCCGGTGCCGCTGGTGCTGACGCGATCGGCCACAAGCTACGGCATGCAGTTCTACGCGCCGCAGCCGGCCAGCCTGCCGCTGGCAGCGGGGGCCGCGGACGGCAGCTATCGCGTGAGCGTGAGCGACGGCACGCAGCTCAACGCCGACCTGGCGGGCCTTGCCATCACGCGCGGCAGCGCGAGCGGCGCGCTGGCTTACAACCAGCCGGTGCTGGGTGTGATCGGCGCGACGGGCGGGGTGAGCGGGGCGTACACCGCGAGCGGTGGCGTGCTGTCCGGCACGCGCAGCGGCAGCTTCGAGCTGGGCCTGTTGTATTGACCCATGTCCGGGCCGGGAATGGCTGCGGGTGCTTCAGCTGCCCGCGGCGGGCTTCGCGCGGCGCCGGTGGCGCGCCGCGATGCGGTGGGTCAGCGCGACGAGCGCGGCGCAGGCAGGATCGTCGTCGCTCGCGCGGTAGGCCAGCGTGAGCGGGGCGCGCAGGCGGTCGGCTTCGAGCATCGGACGGTAGGCCACGCCGTGCGGGTTGAGGCCGGCCATCGAGGCTGGCACCACGCTCACGCCCGCGCCCGCGGCCACCAGGTTGAGGTTGCTCAGCATGCGCTCGACTTCCGCGCCCACGTGGGGCGTGAAGCCGAGCTGCTCGCATACGTTGAGCAGGTCGCCGTACATGCCCGGCGCGCCGGGCCGCCGCACCAGGATGAAATCGTCGCCGGCCAGCGCGCGCAGGGAGATCGGTCCCTGCGCCGGGCCGCCGCGCTTGCGCAGCAGGGGATGGTCCAGCGGCAGCGCGATCACCATTTCCTCTTCCAGCAGCAGGTCGAAGCGCAGGCCGGCGGGGCGTTCCACCGGGGCGCGCAACAGCGCGACATCCAGGCAGCCGGTGGCGAGCTGCTCGGTGACCTCGGCGGCGTTGCTCTCGCTCAGCTTGAGCGCGATGCCGGGGTKCTGGCGGCGGCAGGCACGCAGGACCTCGGGCGTGAGCTTGTGGGCCGYGGCCGAACTGGTGAAGCCGAYCGAGAGCGAGCCCTCCTCGCCGCGCGCCATGCGCTGCATGCGCTGGCKGGATTGTTCCAGGCGCGCGAAGATATCCAGCACGTCGGCGCGCAACGCGCGTCCGGCCGCGGTCAGCACCACGCCGCGCGGCTGGCGCTCGAACAGGATCACGCCAAGTTCGGCTTCCAGCGCCTTGAGTTGCTGCGAGAGCGGCGGCTGCTGGATGCCGAGTTGCTCGGCGGCACGCGTGATATGGCCGGTTTCGGCMACGGTGAGGAAATAGCGGAGGTGTCTCAGTTCCATGCGAGTCTTTGCGAGCGGGTGTCGAGGCATATTTATAAGATATGCCATTGTATGTTTGCATATATTTTACATCCGGCCCGCGGTGGCCTAGCATGATCGGCCATGGCCGTCGAAAACAGGCGCAGGGGCGCCACGGCATCAGGAGACAAGACATGAAGACATTGCGGCGCGCGCTGTGCGCGTTGAGCGTGCTGGCGGCGGCAGCCCAGTTCGGCTGCGCGGCGCCCGGCCAGGGCAGTGCGGCGGTAGCCGCCCCTTCCGCCGCGCCGGCGGCGGGCAAGACCGCCGCCGTGCACTGGCAGCGCGTACGGCTGGGCGCCGGCGCGCAAGCCTACGATTTCCCGGTCTACGCCAGCCATCCGCTCGACGGCGACCTGCGCGGCATCCGCGAGGTGATCTTCGTGCAGCACGGGCTGCAACGCAACGGCGACGACTACTTCGCGGCCGGCGCGGATCTGCTCAGGCAGACCGGGCGCAACCCAGACGAGGTGCTGCTGCTTGCGCCCAATTTCCCCGGGACGCCGGACCAGGCCAAGGGCAAGGGTTTCGATGACATGCCGGTGTGGAGCGTGCAGGGCTGGATGGGTGGCGAGAATGCCGTCAACGCCCCGTTCTCGGTCAGTTCGCTGCAGGTCCTGGACGACCTCGTCGGCATGGTCACGGACAAGTCCCGCTTTCCCGGCGTGACGCGCGTGACCGTGGCGGGCCATTCCGGCGGCGCGCAACTGGTGCACCGCTATGCGGTGCTGAACAATGTCGACGAGCGCATCCGCGCCAGCGGCACCGACCTGCGCTACGTGGTGGCGAATCCTTCGTCCTATCTCTATTTCACGCCGGAGCGGCCGAGCGGCAAGGGCTTCGCGCTCTATGACACGTCCGTCTGCGCGGACTACGACAAGTACCGCTATGGCATGCTCGATATKGTTCCGTATGCGCGCGGCGCGACCGGCGATGCGCTGTTCCGCCGCTACCTGCAGCGGCAGGTGACCTATCTGGTCGGGTCTAACGACAACGACCCCAACCACCGCGTACTCGACAAGGCCTGCGGCGCCGAGGCCGAAGGGCCGACGCGGCTGGAGCGCGCGCGTGGCTACCTGCGCTACGAGAACTACCTGGGCGGCAGGCTTGGCAGCCAGCGGCCGCCGGTGCGGCACCAGGCCTTCGAGGTGGTGGGCGTGGGCCACGACCAGGCACGCATGCTCGGCTCGCAATGCGGGGCCAGGACGGCGTTCGGGCTGGCGGAATCGGCCAACGCGAATGGCGCGGCCTGCCGCGCGCCGCAGTTGTAGAGCACGGCGCGGCTGCCGCCCGGCCGCCGGGTTTGCCCGGGCGGGCAGGGCGGTGCGGCGGTGCTAGCATGACGCATCCCGCCGGCACCGGCATCTGATGCCGGCCGCACCTTTCTCCTGCCGTCATGCATGTCTCCAGGGGCCCGCGCCGCGGCACTGCGCCGTCGCCAGCGCGCCCGTCTTCTCCCTCCTTGTCCGTGGCTTCCGCCGCGCGGCGCCGGCAGCTCGGCGCGCTGGCCGGCCTGTCGGCGCTGGCCGTGCTGGGCCTGTACCGGCATCCCGCGCACGCCGCCGAGCCGGCCTGCCGCMTGCTGGTGGGCTATGGCGCCGGCGGCGGTGCGGACCACGTGGCGCGGCTGGTGGCGGACAGTCTCAGCCTGGACGGCTGCCTMACGGTGGTGGAGAACCGTCCCGGCGCAGCCGGGCAGATTGCATTGCAGGAGGCGGCTCGCGCGCCCGCGGACCGCCCCACGCTGCTGCTGGGCACCGTAGGCTCGGTCAGCATCKCTCCCTTGCTGGCGCCGCAGGCGCTCGCCCCGGGCCTGGTGCCGCTGGCCATCGTCGCCAGCACGCCGCACGTGCTGCTGACCGCGACCGCCGACATGCGCCTGCCCGAGCTGCTGGACGAGGCGCGCAGGCACCCCGGCCAGCTCGGCTATGCCTCGCTCGGCATCGGGTCGAGCGCGCACCTGGTCGGCGAGCTGCTATGCCGGCAGGCGGACGTGCAGATGACGCATATTCCCTACCCGGGTAGCGCCCGCGCCATGACCGACCTGCAGGGCGGGCATGTCAGCGTGCTGGTCAGTACGCTGCAGGCGGCGCTGCCGCTGGTGCGCCAGGGCAGGCTGCGCGCGCTGGCCGTGACCGGCAGCCGGCGCAGCGCACTGGCGCCGCAGGTGGCGACGTTCGGCGAGTCCGGTATTGCCGGCATGGACCAGCAAGCCTGGTACGGCGTGCTTGCGCCGGCGAGCTGGGCGGCACCGAGGCGCGCGGCGCTGGCCGCGCGCCTCGGCCGCGTGATGGCGGCGCCGGCCTTGCGCCAGCGCTTGCAGGCGGATGGTGCCGAGCCAGTGKCGTTGACGGGCGCGGCCGCGCAGGATTACCTGAGGCGCCAGCGCGAGGTGTGGCAGCAAGCCGTGGCGCTGGTCGGCGCGCGGCTTGGCTGAAGAGCGTCTGCGGGGATGTGCCGGCGGMCAGGACGGCCGCCGGTATTCAGTTCAGGGCGCGGGGCTCAGAACTTTTCGAAGGGGCCGAGGAAGCGCCACTGGCCAACCGGCAGGTCGCCCAGCACGATGCGGCCCATGCGCACGCGCTTGAGGCCGACCACCTGGAGGCCGACCTGTTCGCACATGCGGCGGATCTGGCGTTTCTTGCCCTCGCGGAGCACGAAGCGCAACTGCTCCTCGTTCTGCCAGCTCACCTTGGCCGGCTTGAGCGCTTCGCCATCGAGCGACAGGCCGTGGCGCAGCTTCTCGATCAGTTCGGCGGGGAAGACGTTCGAGATATTGCGCTCGACCAGGCCTTCGGGCGACTCCCACTGCACGCGCACCAGGTATTCCTTCTCCACGGTCGAGTCCTCGCCGATCAGGTGGCGCGCGACGCGGCCGTCCTGCGTCAGCACCAGCAGGCCGGTGGAATCGATRTCGAGRCGGCCRGCSGGSGCGAGGYTCTTGCGYTGCCACGGCKSGAAGCGCTTGTGGGTGGGATCCTGCTCCCACTGGTTTTCCGGCGCGAACAGCACCGCGGCCGGCTCATAGCCGTCCTCGGCCTGGCCCGACACATAGCCCACCGGCTTGTGCAGCAGCACGGTCACGCGCTCGCCTTGCTCCGAGCGCGCGGCCTGGTGGATTTCGATATTGGCGTCCGGGCTGACGCGCGAGCCGAGTTCGGTCACGGGCTGGCCGTCGACCAGTACCCAGCCGCGCGGAATCCATTCGTCGGCTTCGCGGCGCGAGCACAGGCCCAGTTCGGACATGCGCTTGGACAGGCGCACCAGGCCGTMGGCGCCGCCTTCGGCGCGCGGTGCCTGCGCCGCGGGCGCGGGACGCTCGGCACGCGCCGGGCGCTCGGAGCGCTCCGCACGTTCGGGCCGGCTGCCGCGGTTATCGCGCTGGCCACCATCGTACGGGCGGCGGGGGCGGTCCTGGCCTTCGCCGGGAGCGAAGCGGCGCGGACGGTCATCGCCTTCGCGCGGGCCGAAACGGCRCTGGCGATCGTCGCCTTCGCCACTGACGCGGCGGGGACGGTCCTGGCCTTCGCCGGGAGCGAAGCGGCGCGGACGGTCATCGCCTTCGCGCGGGCCGAAACGGCGCTGGCGATCGTCGCCTTCGCCACTGACGCGGCGGGGACGATCCTGGCCTTCGCCAGGAGCAAAACGACGCGGACGGTCCTGGCCTTCGCCGGGAGTGAAACGGCGCTGGCGATCATCGCCTTCGCCACCGAAGCGGCGRGGSCGRTCCTGGCCTTCGCCAGGAGCAAAACGACGCGGACGGTCCTGGCCTTCGCCGGGGGTGAAACGGCGCTGGCGGTCATCGCCTTCACCGCCGAAGCGGCGGGGACGATCCTGGCCTTCGCCAGGAGCAAACCGACGCGGACGGTCCTGGCCTTCGCCGGGGGTGAAGCGGCGCTGGCGRTCATCGCCTTCGCCRCCGAAGCGGCGGGGMCGRTCCTGGCCTTCGCCAGGAGCAAACCGACGCGGACGGTCCTGGCCTTCGCCGGGGGTGAAACGGCGCTGGCGGTCATCGCCTTCACCGCCGAAGCGGCGGGGACGATCCTGGCCTTCGCCAGGAGCAAACCGGCGCGGACGATCCTGGCCTTCGCCGGGAGCAGAACGACGCGGACGGTCCTGGCCTTCGCCGGGGGCGAAACGGCGCGGACGATCGTCGCCTTGGCCGCCGAAACGGCGCGGATGGTCCTGGCCGTCTCCCGTGCGCGGGCCGCGCGGCGGGCGTTGCGCGCCGTCTTCGGGTTTCTTGCGCGGGCGGTCGCTGCCGCCCGCGCGTTCCTGTGCCTGCTTGATGCCGTCGACCACGGCCCGCACGCGCTGGCGGTTCAGGTCGGACACCCGCACCGGCCGGGTAGCGGCGGGCTTGCGGGTATTGCCAGCGGGTGTGGCCTTGATGCCCAGCGTCTTGCGCTTGGGCGAAGTGTCATCGGTCATATCTTCAATGCGGGGCGTCCGGCCTAGATGGCCAGCGCCGCCAGCAGGTCCTGTTCAAGCTGTAACTGCAATTTGTTGTCCGAGGCGAGGCGGCTGCCGTMGACCAGGAAAACGTCTTCAACGCGCTCGCCGAGCGTGTTGATGCGGGCGGTATGCACCGAGATGCGGTGCTTGGCCAGTACGCGCGAGATGGCGTACAGCAGGCCGGTGCGGTCATTGGCCGAGAGCGACAGCAGKTAGTACTGGCCGCGCTCGTCGGGGCGCAGGTCCACGCGCGGCTTGATCGGAAAGCTGCGCGACTGGCGCGACAGCCTGCCTTGCGAGGGTTCCGGCAGCGGGGCATGCGCCTGCAGGCGCTCGGCCAGTTCGTGCTCGACCAGCGCGATGATGTCGCGGTAGTTGCCGCTGGCCGCGCCGCCGATGCCGGGATCGGTGACCTGGAAGGTGTCGAGCGCGTAGCCGTGCCGGGTGGTGTGGATCTTGGCTTCCTGGATGGAGAAGCTCTTGCGTTCGAAGTAGCCGCAGATGCGCGTGAACACGTCCGGCTGGTCCTTGACGTAGACCGCCACCTGCATGCCTTCGCCGGCGGGCGATACGCGCGCCTTGACCACCGGGCCGTCGCTGCTGACCTTGTTGTAGAGGTGGCGCGTGAGCCAGGCGATGTCGCGTGCGTCGTGGCGCAGGAAGAAGGCCACGTCGAGCTGGGCCCACAGCGGCTTGCCGAGTTCGGGGTCGAAGGCCTTCAGGCGCAACTGCGCGATGGTGTCTTCCTTGCGCTGCGACCACAGCGAGTGCGGGTCGACGCGGGCGCCGCCGAGCACGCGCAGCGTGATGCGGTAGAGGTCTTCGAGCAGCTTGCCCTTCCACGCATTCCATACCTTGGGGCTGGTGCCGCGGATGTCGGCCACCGTCAGCAGGTACAGCGCGGTCAGGTAGCGTTCGTTGCCGACCACGCGGGCGAAGGCATGGATCACGTCGGCATCGGTCAGGTCCTGCTTCTGCGCCACATGGCTCATGGTCAGGTGGTGCTCGACCAGCCAGGCGATCAGGTCGGTGTCCTCGCGGCCGATGCCGTGCTGCTTGCAGAAGCGGCGCGCATCGCTGGTGCCGAGCTTGGAGTGGTCGCCGCCGCGGCCCTTGGCGATGTCGTGGAACAGCGCCRCCACCCACAGCACCCAGGGGCGGTCGAAGGTGGCGATAAGCTGGCTGCAGAACGGGAATTCGTGCGTGTGCTCGACGATGGCGAAGCGGCGCATATTGCGCACCACCATCAGGATGTGCTGGTCCACGGTGTAGACGTGGAACAGGTCGTGCTGCATCTGGCCGACGATGCGGCGGAAATTGATCAGGTAGCGACCCAGCACGCTGGTCTGGTTCATCAGGCGCAGCGCGTGGGTGATGCCTTGCGGCTCCTGCACGATGGCCAGGAACAGGCGGCGGTTCTCGGGGTCGTTGCGCCAGCGCGCATCCATCACCGTGCKCGCGTTGTACAGGCCGCGCAGGGTGCGCGGCGACAGGCCCTTGACCCCTGGCGTGCGCTCGTACACCAGGAAGGTTTCCAGGATGGCGTGCGGCTCGCGCTCGTAGAGATCGTCGCTGGTGATTTCCAGCATGCCCTGGCGTTCGACGAAGCGCTCGTTGATGACGCGCGTCACCTTGGATTMGCTGGGGAACAGCATGGCCTCGATATTGAGCAGCAGCACGATATTGAGCTGGGTGACGGCCTTGGCCGCCCAGTAGTACCGCCGCATCAGCTGCTCGCTGGCGCGCTTGTTGTTGTTCTGGCGGTAGCCKAACGCTTCGGCCAGCGCGGTCTGCAGGTCGAACACCAGCACGTCCTGGCGGCGTCCGGCCACCAGGTGCAGGCGCGCCCGGATGGTCTTGAGCAGGCGCTCGTTGCGCTGCAGCTCCTGCGCTTCGCGCTCGCTCAGCAGGCCGCGCTCGAACAGTTCCTTCCAGCTGTCGCCCAGGCCCGCGGCCTTGGTCATCCACAGGATCACCTGCAGGTCGCGCAGGCCGCCGGGGCTCTCCTTGCTGTTGGGTTCGAGCGCGTAGGGGGTGTCCTGGTACTTGGCGTGCCGCTGGCGTATTTCCAGCAGCTTGGCCTGGAAGAAGGCGCGCGGGTCCAGGTCGGCCTGGTAGCGCGTCTGCAACTCGGTGAACAGCTTGCGGCTGCCGGTCAGCAGGCGCGCTTCGAGCAGGGAGGTCTGGATGGTGACGTCCTGGCGCGACTCGCGGATGCAGTCATCCGCCGTGCGCACGGCAGAGCCGATCTCCAGGCCCAGGTCCCAGCACAGCCCGATGAACTTTTCCAGGCGGCAGGTGGTGTCCGCGTCCGGCTCGGACGGCAGCAACAGCAGCACGTCCACATCCGAGTGCGGGAACAGTTCGCCGCGCCCGTAGCCGCCCACCGCCACCAGCGCGCACTGCGCCGGCAGGCCCAGGCCGCGCCATGCCTCGACCAGCGCGGTGTCCACCGCGCGCCGCAGGCGCGTGAGCAGGTGGCCGACGTGGCCGTGCGTGTTGAATTCGTCGAACACGGCCTGCTTGTCGGCCTTCAACTGATCGCGAACACGGGTGGCGAGGATGAGTTCCGGCGTGGCGTCCATGGGTTGGGCTTGGGACATCGAAGGGACGGCTGAAAAAAGAAGGGCGCCAACTTTGGCGCCCAGTTAGCGTCAGGCTGCGACAGAATCGGTGACGAAGGCGGGCGGCGCCGGCGTGCCCGCCGAGACGGTGAGCACGTCGTAGCCGGTCTCGGTCACCAGGATGGTGTGCTCCCACTGGGCCGACAGGCTGCGGTCGCGCGTCTTGACGGTCCAGTGGTCGGGCATGGTGCGGATGTCGCGCTTGCCGGCGTTGACCATCGGCTCGATGGTGAAGATCATGCCGGCCTGGATTTCCATGCCGGTGCCGGGGCGGCCGTAGTGCAGGATCTGCGGGTCTTCGTGGAAATTCTTGCCGATGCCGTGGCCGCAGTATTCGCGCACCACGGTGTAGCCGGCGCCTTCCGCGTGGACCTGGATCACATGGCCGATRTCGCCGAGGCGGGCACCCGGGCGCACCTGCATGATGCCCTTCCACATGCATTCGAAGGTGACCTGGGCCAGGCGCTTGGCCAGGATCGAGCCCTCGCCGGCGATGAACATGCGGCTGGTGTCGCCGTAGTAGCCTTCCTTGGTGATGACGGTGATGTCCAGGTTGACCGCGTCGCCGGACTTGAGCACGCGATCGCCCGGGATGCCGTGGCAGATMACGTCGTTGACCGAGGTGCAGATGGCGCCGGGGAAGGGCGGATAGCCGGGCGGCGCGTAGTTCAGCGGCGCGGGCACCGTGCCCTGGACGTCGCGCATGTAGGCATGGCACAGCCGGTCGAGTTCGCCGGTGGTCACGMCGGGCTTGACGAAGGGCGTGATGTAATCGAGGACTTCGGAGGCCAGCCGGCACGCTACCCGCATCTGGGCGATATCGTCGGCGTTCTTGATATGGATGCTCATGCTGCTCGCAAATGTGGCGGCGAAGCCACTGGCTGCGCMTCAATTCGGGTCTGAAAGGTGAGATTATCGCACCATCGCGCCCCCACCGCAGCCAAAATGGGCTGCGCGGGCCCCTGGCGGCGATTGTCCGCCCGCGCCGGCAGCAGGGTGCGGCGAGCATCGCTTGCCGGGCCCGGCGGCGCGCCTTCCTGTCATCGCAATGCCGGGCCCCTTGAGCGAAGTGGGTTTTTGTTGCTACAATCTTGGGCTGGCTTTCTTTCGAATGTCCCTGGCACGGCGCTTTCTGCGACCTGTGTCCTCGGCGCCGCTTCGTAAAGCCTGAAGTAGCTAGAAGTAGCCAGAAATTTGAAATCGCGAGTCCGTCCATCCGGGGTGTTCCTTTTGAGGAATGTCGGGGCGGATTTCAGACCTAACCCTTTTGGAGAATTACATGTCCGTTACCATGCGCGAAATGCTGGAAGCCGGTTGCCACTTTGGCCACCAGACCCGCTTCTGGAACCCCAAGATGGCTCCGTTCATCTTCGGTCATCGCAACAAGATTCACATCATCAACCTCGAAAAGACGTTGCCGATGTTCCAGGACGCGCTGAAGTACGTGCGTCAGCTGGCAGCAAACCGCGGCACCGTGCTGTTMGTGGGCACCAAGCGCCAATCGCGCGAAATCCTGGCTGARGAAGCAGGCCGTGCCGGCATGCCCTACGTCGACGCCCGCTGGCTCGGCGGCATGCTGACCAACTTCAAGACCGTCAAGATCTCGATCAAGCGCCTCAAGGACATGGAAGCCGCCAAGGAAGCCGGCGCGCTGGAAACCATGAGCAAGAAGGAAGCGCTGATGTTCGAGCGCGAAATGGACAAGCTGCAGAAGTCCATCGGCGGCATCAAGGACATGGGCGGCGTGCCTGACGCGATCTTCGTGGTGGACGTCGGCTACCACAAGATCGCCGTGACCGAAGCCAACAAGCTGGGCGTGCCCGTGATCGGCGTGGTCGATACCAACCACTCGCCCGAAGGCATCGACTACGTGATCCCCGGCAACGACGACTCGAGCAAGGCCGTGGCCCTGTACGTGCGCGGCGTGGCTGACGCGATCCTGGAAGGCCGCGCCAACGCGGTGCAGGACGTGGTGGAAGCCGCTCGCGGCGGCGACGATTTCGTCGAAGTCGAAGAAGCCTGAGGCTTGTTGCCGAAAGGATCCCCGCACGCGCACCCAAGCAGCTGACCATCGACGCTAGCCGACCGGCCCGGAGCCGGTGTTGCGCGCAGCCGGGGCTTTCCGGCAGACAAGGGGGCGGATGTTACGCCCCCTTTTTTTGAATTGTTGTCATCCGCCACGGGCATGATCTGTCGCGGGTGAAGTTGAGCATACCTCCGGCCCGGGCCCGCCAGACCCACGCGGGGCAGGCCGGTGCGAACCAACCAAGGAGTGACAAATGGCGGCAATTACCGCAAGCATGGTGGCAGAGCTGCGCGCGAAGACCGACGCGCCGATGATGGAATGCAAGAAGGCCCTGACCGAGGCCGACGGCGACCTGGAAAAGGCTGAAGAGCTGCTGCGCGTCAAGCTCGGCAACAAGGCCAGCAAGGCCGCTTCGCGCGTGACCGCCGAAGGCGTGGTCGTGTCCTTCATCGACGGCACCACCGGCGCACTGGTCGAACTGAACTGCGAAACCGACTTCGTGTCGAAGAACGATGACTTCCTCGCCTTCTCGGCCAAGGTCGCCGAGCTGGTCGCCAAGCAGAACCCGGCCGACGTGGCCGCCCTGTCGGCGCTGGAAATCGACGGCGTGACCGTGGAAGCCACCCGTACCGCGCTGATCGGCAAGATCGGCGAGAACCTGGCGATCCGCCGCTTCAAGCGCTACGCCGACGGCGGCAAGCTGGCAGCCTACCTGCACGGCACCCGCATCGGCGTGATGGTCGAGTTCGACGGCGACGAAGTGGCCGCCAAGGACGTGGCCATGCACGTGGCCGCGATGAAGCCGGTGTCGCTGTCGTCGGCCGACGTGCCGGCGGAGCTGATCGCCAAGGAGCGCAGCATCGCCGAGCAGAAGGCTGCCGAATCGGGCAAGCCGGCCGAGATCGTCGCCAAGATGGTGGACGGTTCGGTGCAGAAGTACMTGAAGGAAGTGTCGCTGMTGAACCAGACCTTCGTGAAGAACGACAAGCAGACCGTCGAGCAGATGCTCAAGGCTGCCAACACCGCGGTCAAGGGTTTCACCCTGTACGTGGTCGGCGAAGGCATCGAGAAGAAGCAGGACGATTTCGCCGCCGAAGTGGCCGCCCAGGTGGCAGCCGCCCAGAAGGCCTGAAGTCCTGGCGGCCAGTCCCGCGCCCGGTAGGGCGCAAACAGGCCGCCGTATAATGCCGAGGGGCACCGCGAGGTGCCCCTCGGCACAAATGGTGTCCGTGCCGCGCTTTGCCGCGCCGCGCGGCCGTCATAGCCCGTTTCCGCAGTCGTCTGCCTGCGCGCCCGCCGCGCCAGCCAGGCCACCCCGAAAACCGGCTTTCCTGGCGGCGGCGCCGTTTCGTGCCRCTGCTTTCAAGCTCGCAATCAAATACGCGGCTCAAAAGAACGAGCCGCTCCATCTCCGGGAATCAATATGCCTGCCTATAAGCGCGTCCTACTGAAATTGTCCGGCGAAGCCCTGATGGGCGACGATGCCTTCGGCATCAACCGTTCCACCATCGAGGGCATGGTCAACGACATTGCCGAGATCGTGAAGCTCGGCGTACAGGTCGCGGTGGTGATCGGCGGCGGCAACATCTTCCGCGGCGTGGCCGGCGGTGCCGCGGGCATGGACCGCGCCACGGCCGACTACATGGGCATGCTGGCCACGATGATGAACGCGCTGGCCCTGCAGGACGCCATGCGCCATGCCAATATCGAAGGCCGCGTGCAGTCCGCGCTGCGCATGGACCAGGTGGTCGAGCCCTATATCCGCCCGCGCGCCATCCGCCAGCTCGAAGAGGGCAAGGTGGTGATCTTCGCCGCCGGCACCGGCAACCCGTTCTTTACCACGGACACCGCCGCGGCCCTGCGCGGCGCGGAAATCGGTGCCGAGATCGTGCTCAAGGCGACCAAGGTGGACGGTGTCTATACCGCCGACCCCAAGAAGGACCCGAGCGCCACGCGCTACACCACGATTTCGTTCGACGAGGCCATCTCGCGCAACCTGCAGGTGATGGACGCCACCGCGTTCGCCCTGTGCCGCGACCAGAAGCTGCCGATCAAGGTTTTCTMGATCGTCAAGCCGKGCGCGCTCRGGCACGTCATCATGGGCGAGGACGAAGGCACGCTGGTGCACGTATAAGCGCATCGCCCGGCGCCGTGGGCCGGACGCCACCCGGCAGGGTGGCGCGGGTCGCGGCAAAGAGTAGAATGATTCATTTTCGACCCCGGTATCCGGGGTCATGGTTACCCGTTTCTCCCGGAGGTAAAAATGAGCGTCGCCGACACCAAGAAGAGCGTCGAGCAGAAGATGCAGAAGACCATTGATGCGTTCAAGGCCGATCTGGCCAAGATTCGCACTGGTCGCGCCCATACTGGTCTGCTCGATCACGTACAGGTCGATTACTACGGCTCGCCGGTGCCGATCAGCCAGGTGGCCAACGTCGGCCTGGCAGATTCCCGCACCATCAGCGTGCAGCCGTGGGAAAAGAAGATGGTAGGCGCKATCGAGAAAGCGATCCGCGATGCCGACCTCGGCCTGAATCCGTCCACCATGGGCGAGACCATCCGCGTGCCGATGCCCATGCTGACCGAAGAGCGCCGCAAGGAGCTGACCAAGGTCGTCAAGGGCGAGGCCGAAGGCGCCAAGGTCGCCGTGCGCAATCTGCGTCGCGATGCCAACGAGCAGTTCAAGAAGCTGGTCAAGGACAAGGCCATCTCCGAGGACGACGAGCGCCGCGGGCAGGACGAAGTCCAGAAGCTGACCGACAAGTTCGTCGCCGAGATCGAACGGATGGTCGCCGAGAAGGACAAGGAGATCATGACGGTGTGAGGCACGGGGTGGCGGCTTGCCAGCTGTCGCCCTGTCCGGTACCGTTTCTCATCATGCATCACATCAGTTCCACGCTCGGCGTCCCCGATTCCACCTATGTGCCCCGCCACGTTGCCATCATCATGGATGGCAACGGCCGCTGGGCGACCCAGCGGCACCTGCCGCGCGTTGCCGGCCACAGCCGTGGCCTGGATGCAGTCCGGGCGGTGGTCGAGGCGTGCGCGGCGCGGGGCGTGCAGTACCTGACCCTGTTCGCCTTCAGTTCGGAGAACTGGCGCCGTCCGGCCGACGAGGTCTCGTTCCTGATGCGGCTGTTCATGACCGCCCTGCGCCGCGAGGTGATCAAGATGCACGCCAACAATATCCGCGTGCGCGTGGTTGGCGACCTGGCCCGCTTCAGCCCGCGCATCCAGCAACTGATCACCGATGCCGAGGCGCGCACCGCCGGCAACTCCGGCCTKACCGTGACCATCGCCGCCAACTATGGCGGGCGCTGGGACCTGCTGCAGGCCATGCGCAAGATGCTGCAACGCTCTCCGATGCTCGATCCGGATTCGGTCGACGAATCCGTGCTGGCGCCGCACCTGGCCATGTCGTACGCGCCGGAGCCGGACCTGTTCATCCGCACTGGCGGCGAGCAGCGCATCAGCAATTTCCTGCTGTGGCAGCTGGCGTACTCGGAGCTCTATTTCACCGACGTTTTCTGGCCGGATTTCGACTCCGCGGAACTGGACAAGGCCTTTGCCTCGTACCGGCAGCGCGAACGCCGCTTCGGCCGCACCAGCGCGCAGGTAGTGGCGCCGTCCGGGCTTTCGGGCACCGCCTGAAGCTGTTTCCAGCTGTTTTCCATTACTCCGGGATCCTCCCAGCGCATGCTCCTTACCCGTGTCATCACCGCCGTATGCCTGTTGCTGCTGATCCTGCCGATCCTGTTCCTGGCGCCGCCGTCGGCGCTGGCCGGCCTGGTGGCGGTGATCGTGCTGCTGGCGGGCTGGGAGTTCGGGCGCCTGGTCGGGCTGCGCGGATTCTGGCCTTACGCCTATGCCGTGGCCTGCCTGCTGGCGCTGATTGCCTGGCATGAGGCGCCCGGGCGCGATGCGCTGACCCTGTTGCTGCAGATCGGCGTGGCCTGCTGGGGCGTGGCGCTGGTGCTGCTGGCGCGCGGCGTGCGCCGCGCCACCCCGGGCTTCACGGCGCTGGGCGTCGTGCTCGGACTGTTCATGCTGCCAGCCTTCGGCCAGGCCACCCTGGTCCTGCGCGAGCTGGGCATCGGCGTGCTGTTGTCGGTGGCGGTGCTGGTCTGGGCGGCCGATATCGGCGCCTATTTCGTCGGCAAGGCCATCGGGCGGCGCAAGCTTGCGCCCGCCATCAGCCCGGGCAAGTCCTGGGAGGGTGCGCTCGGCGGCTGGGTGCTGGCGCTGGCGATTTCGCTCGCGCTGGCCGCCACACACGCATTTTCGCCGACCTGGTACTCGCGCCTGGCCGACCACGGCGGCGTGGTGATCGTGGCGCTGCTGGCCACGCTGCTSGTGATCGCCAGCGTGGTGGGCGACCTGTTCGAGTCGCTGCTCAAGCGCCAGGTCGGCATGAAGGACAGCAGCCGGCTGCTGCCTGGCCATGGCGGCGTGCTCGATMGCATCGACGCGCTGCTGCCCGTTTTCCCGTTGGCCGCTTTGCTGGCCACCTATCTTTGAGTTGATCTGATATGCGTCGTATTACCGTCCTGGGTGCCACCGGCTCGATCGGGGACAGCACGCTTGATGTGATCAAGCGCCACCCCGAGCGCTACGTCGTGCACGCGCTGACGGCGCATCGGCAAGTGGACAAGATGGCAGCCCTGTGCCGCGAGTTCCGCCCGGCGCATGCCGTGATGGGCTCCGCCGAGGCCGCCGCCGGACTGCAGGCACTGCTGCGCGCCGATGGCGTCAAGACCGAGGTCGGCTACGGCGAGGCCGCGCTGGAAGCGGTTGCCACCGATGCGGCCGTGGACGCGGTAATGGCCGCCATTGTCGGCGCGGCAGGCCTGCGTCCCTCGCTGGCCGCGGCGCGCGCCGGCAAGCGCGTGCTGCTGGCCAACAAGGAAGCGCTGGTCATGTCCGGGCGCATCTTCATGGATGCCGTGCGCGAAAATGGCGCCACGCTGCTGCCCATCGACAGCGAGCACAACGCCATCTTCCAGTGCCTTCCGGCCGATGACCCGCGCTACCGCGCGGGCGTGGCCAAKGTGGTGCTGACGGCTTCGGGCGGCCCGTTCCGCACGCGCGACCCGGCCACGCTGCACGACATCTCGCCCGACGAGGCCTGCGCCCACCCGAACTGGGTGATGGGGCGCAAGATCTCGGTCGACTCCGCCACCATGATGAACAAGGGGCTCGAGGTCATCGAGGCGCACTGGCTGTTMGCCGCGCCGGCCGACCGCATCGAGGTGCTGATCCACCCGCAGAGCATCGTGCATTCGATGGTGTCGTACGCCGACGGCTCGGTGCTGGCCCAGCTTGGCAACCCCGACATGCGCACGCCGATCGCGTACGGCATGGCGTATCCCGAGCGCATTGATGCCGGCGTTTCGCCGCTGAACCTGGCCACTGCCGGCGCGCTTACCTTCGAAACCCCGGATCTCACGCGTTTCCCGTGCCTGGGCCTGGCGTTCGACGCGCTGCGCGCGGGCGGGCTGGCGCCGGCGACCCTGAATGCCGCGAACGAAGTCGCGGTCGAGGCATTCCTGCAGGGCAAGGTCCGCTTTACGGACATCGCGCGCATCGTGGCCGGCGTGCTCGAACGGACCGCGGGCGGCAGCGCCGACGCGCTGGAAGCCGTGCTGGGCGCGGACCAGGAGGCACGCCGCCGCGCGGCCGAGCTGCTGGAAAACCGGGGCGCATCCTGAGTTTGGCGGGGCTGTTGCCGGGATCGGCGACAATAGCGGCGAGCCGGCTGTTGCCGGCCGCTGCCGGCCGCCACCGGACAGCGGGATGCGGGGCCACGGGCCCGGCGTATCCTTTATGCCATCGGGGCGGCCAGCCCCTGACGACAAGCTGCCTGCCATGCAAACCGTAATCGCCTTTGTCGTTGCCCTGTGCATCTTGATCTATTTCCATGAAATGGGTCACTACCTTGCCGCGCGCCTGTGCGGCGTCAAGGTGCTGCGTTTCTCGATCGGCTTCGGCCGGCCGCTGCTGCGCTGGGTATCCAGGGGCCGCGACCGTACCGAGTGGACCATCGCCGCAATTCCGCTCGGCGGCTACGTCAAGATGCTCGACGAGCGCGAGCGCGATCCCGAGCGAGACCCCGCCATCGATCCCGCCGACTTGCCGCGCGCCTTCAACCGGCAGCCGGTAGGCAAGCGCTTTGCCATCGTGGCGGCCGGGCCGCTGGCCAACTTCGCGCTGGCGGTGGTGCTGTATTTCGTGCTGTTCGCGGGTGGCATGCGCGAGGCCGCGCCCGTCGTGGCCGCGCCGCCGGCCGGCACGGCGGCGGCCCAGGCAGGCCTGCGCGAGGGCGACCGCATCCTGTCGCTGCAGGCCAATKGCGAGACCGAGCGCGTGCGCTCCTGGAACGACCTGCGCATGGCGGTGTTCGCCCAGGGTTTTGGCGATGCCAGCGCGGTGCTGCGCGTGCGCGCGCCGGACGGCGCCGAGCGCGACGTCCGGCTGGCGCGCCTGCCCAATACCGGCGGCAATCCCGAGGAAGACCCGCTCGCCATCCTGGGCCTGGCGCTCAAGGGCGGCCCGGTCACGATCACCGAAGTCCTGCMGGATTCCGCCGCGCAGCGCGCCGGCTTGCGCAAGGACGACCGCGTGGTGGCATGGCAAGGCAAGCCGCTGACCCAGGCGGGCGAGCTGATCCGCGGGGTGCGGGCGCGACCCGGGGCCGAGGTCACGCTGGGTATCGAGCGGGGCGGCCAGCGCATCGACGTGCMGGTCAAGCTCGATGCCGTGCCGGCCCCGGACGGCGCCAGCGCCGGCGCCGCGGCCACCGGCAAGCTCGGCGCGGCGCTGAGCCAGGCGGTGGAAATGGAGACCGTGCGCTACCAGCCGGCCGAGGCAATGACCCGTTCGATCGGGCAGGTCTGGACCACCAGCGCGCTGTCGCTCAAGCTGCTCGGCAAGATGCTGGTGGGGCAGGCGTCGCTGCAGAACCTGAGCGGGCCGCTGACCGTGGCGGACTACGCCGGGCGTGCCGCCAACCTCGGCTGGCAGCCCTTTGTGGGCTTCCTGGCGCTGGTCAGCGTCAGCCTCGGTGTGTTGAATTTGTTACCTATTCCGGTATTGGATGGGGGGCATTTGCTGTATTATTGCGTKGAATTTTTGACTGGCAGGCCCGTACCAGAYCACTGGCAGGCKRTGCTGCAGAAGGTCGGCATCGCSTGCRTCTTGCTCCTGACYTCRCTCGCYTTGTTCAAYGACGTCAGCCGGCTGTTTCTTGCGCGCGGCTAGACGTAGGTTGCCGGCAGCGGCATGCGGGTGTCACCGACACCTCGCGCCGCACGCCGACAAGGCGCAGCCCCGTGAAGCATCGGAGCGCAATCCTGCATGGAATCAAAGAGGGGATCAAGATTGATCAGACATAAGCGCATCTCGCTGGGCTTGCTGGCGAGTGCCATCATCGCGGCCTGGACCCCAGTCAGTTGGGCCGCGGAGCCATTCGTAGTCAAGGATATCCGTGTCGAAGGCCTGCAGCGCGTGGAGCCCGGCACAGTATTCGGCTACCTGCCGGTCAAGGTCGGCGAGACCTTCAGCGACGACAAGGGCGCGGAAGCGATTCGCGCGCTCTACAATACCGGCTTCTTCAAGGATGTCCAGATCCGTTCCGAGGACGGCGTGCTGGTGGTCCAGGTCGAAGAGCGACCGGCCATCTCCCAGCTCGAGTTCGTCGGCATCAAGGAATTCGACAAGGACACCCTGCGCCGCTCCCTGCGCGCGGTCGGCGTGGCCGAAGCCCGCTATTACGACAAGGCGCTGATCGACAAGGCAGAGCAGGAGCTCAAGCGCCAGTACGTGGCGCGCGGCTACTACGCGGCCGACGTCCAGACCACGATCACCCCGGTTGACCGCAATCGCGTGTCGGTGGTGTTCAATGTGGACGAAGGCCCGGTGGCCAAGATCCGCCAGATCAATATCGTCGGCAACAAGGCATTCAAGGAAAGCACGCTGCGCGATGAAATGCAGCTGTCGACCCCGAACTGGCTGTCCTGGTACACCAAGAACGACCTCTATTCCAAGCAGAAGCTCACCGCCGACCTGGAAGCGCTGCGTTCGTACTACCTGAACCGCGGCTACCTCGAGTTCGCCATCGAGTCCACCCAGGTCTCGATCACGCCGGACAAGAAGGACATCTTCCTGACGCTGAACATCAAGGAAGGCGACCAGTACAAGGTGTCCGACGTGCGCCTGGCRGGCGAGCTGCTCGGCAAGCAGGCCGAGATGGAAAAGCTGCTCAAGCTGCAGAAGGGCGAGATCTTCTCGTCCGAGAAGCTGACCCAGAGCACCAAGGCCATCACCGACCTGCTGGGCACCTACGGCTACGCCTTCACCACCATCAACCCGCAACCGCAGATCGACAAGGAAAAGCGCGAAGTCGCGCTGACGCTGATGGTCGATCCGGGCCGCCGCGTATACGTGCGCCGCGTCAACGTGGTGGGCAACAGCAAGACCCGCGACGAAGTGGTGCGCMGCGAGATGCGCCAGATGGAAAGCTCGTGGTTCGACAGCGAGAAGCTGACGCAATCGCAGGCCCGTATCAACCGCACCGGCTATTTCACCGACACCAACATCACCACCGAGGACGTGGCCGGCGCGCCCGACCAGGTCGATGTGAACGTCAACGTGACCGAGAAGCCGACCGGCCAGATCAGCCTGGKCCTGGGCTTCTCCTCCACGGACAAGCTGGTGCTGCAGGCCGGCCTGCGCCAGGACAACGTGTTCGGCTCCGGTACCAGCCTGGGCCTGGACGTGAACACCGCCAAGTCCTTCCGCACGATCTCGCTGACGCAGTACGACCCGTACTTCACGGTGGACGGCATCAGCCGCTCGACCGACGTGTTCTACCGTACGTCCCGCCCGCTGTACTACACCGGCGACCAGGACTACAAGATCGTGTCGATGGGCGGTGGCTTCAAGTTMGGCGTGCCGTTCTCGGAAACCGACACSGTGTTCTTCGGCATCGGCTACGAGCGCTCGCAGGTGTACACCTCGGTCAATACGCCGAGCCAGTACACGGCATGGCTACAGAAGGTGGGCAAGAGCAGCGGCGACCCGATCAACAACTTCCCGTTCACGATCGGCTGGGCGCGCGACCGCCGCGACAGCGCGCTGGTGCCGACCAAGGGCCCCTACACCCAGGCCAACGTCGAAATCGGCGTGCCCGGCGGCGATACGCAGTACTATCGCGCCAGCGTCCAGCAGCAGTACTTCTACCCGCTGTCCAAGGCCTTCACGCTGGCCTTCAACGGCGAAGTGGCCTATGGCCACGGCTACGGCAACACGCCGTTCCYGGTGTTCAAGAACTTCTACGCCGGTGGTATCGGCTCGGTGCGCGGCTACCAGACCAGCACGCTGGGCAAGAAGGACCAGAACGGCAACCCGGTGGGCGGCGCGTCCAAGATGATCGGCAACGTGGAATTCATCTTCCCGCTGCCGGGCTCGGGCGTGGACCGCACGCTGCGCCTGTTTACCTTCTTCGACTTCGGTAACGTGTACGAGGAAGGCGCGCCGCTGCTGTTCAGCCAGCTGAAGTATTCGACTGGCGTGGGCATGTCCTGGCTGTCGCCGATCGGTCCGCTCAAGGTCAGCGTGGGCTTCCCGCTGAAGAAGGCCGAGGACGACAAGGTCCAGCGCTTCCAGTTCCAGATCGGTACTGCGTTCTGATAGCGGAAAGACAGGAAAGAGACAGGAAAGAGGATTGAGGATCCGATTCATGAAAACAACGTTCCCACTGATCAAGAGCCTGGCCGCCGTGGCGCTGACGGCCGGCGCGCTGCTGGCCGCCGTTCCGGCCATGGCGCAGGAAGCCCGCATCGCGGCMGTCAATTCCGAACGCATCCTGCGCGACTCGGTGCCCGCCAAGCAGGCCCAGGTCAAGCTGGAGCAGGAATTCTCCAAGCGCGACCGCGAACTGCAGGACATGGCCCAGAAGATCAAGGGCATSGCSGACAAGCTCGACAAGGACACSGCYGTGCTGGCCGACGCCGACCGMCAGCGCCGCCAGCGCGAAGTGGCCGACCTCGACCGCGAGTTCCAGCGCAAGCAGCGCGAGTTCCGCGAGGACCTGAACCAGCGCCGCAATGAAGAACTGGCGCAGGTGCTCGAGCGCGCCAACCGCGTGATCCGCCAGCTCGCCGAGCAGCGCAAGTACGACCTGATCGTGCAGGAAGCCGTGTACGTCAATCCGCGCATCGACATTACCGACGATGTGATGAAGGCGCTGAACGCCGGCAGCAAGTAAGCCGGCTGACMGCTTCGTCATCCAAGTCGCTCCCGTCGTTCAAGGAAGTACTGCCATGCAAACACCCACACTGGGTCAGCTCGCCACCGAGACCGGCGCGCAGGTTGTGGGTGATCCCGACCTCGCCGTGCGCGGCCTCGCGCCGCTCGACCAGGCCGGTCCCGACCAGCTMTCGTTTCTCTCCAATCCCCTGTATCTGCCGCAGGCGCTGGCGTCGCACGCCGGCGCCGTGATCGTCTCGGCAGCCGATCTCGAGCGCATCCGCGCCGAAGGGCAGGCCRACGGCCGCAACTGGCTGGTGGCGCGCAATCCCTACGTGTGCTTTGCCCGCATCGCGCAGGGCTTCGAGCGCCGCGCCAACACGGACCACCGCACCGGCATCGATCCGCGCGCCAGCGTGGCGCCCGACGCCGTGGTGCCGCCGTCGTGCTTCATCGGTCCCAATGTGGTGATCGAGAGCGGCGCGCGCCTGGGCGAGCGGGTGCGCATCCTTGCCAACGGTTTTGTCGGCTCGGGCGCGGAGATTGGCGACGACACGCTGATCTATGCCAATGTCTCGGTCTATCACCATTGCGTGGTCGGAATGAGATGCATACTGCACAGCGGYGTGGTGCTGGGCGCCGACGGCTTTGGCTTCGCGCCCGATATCGGGCCGGCGGGGGTGGAGTACGTCAAGATTCCCCAGACCGGCCGTGCCGTGCTGGGCAACGACGTAGAGGTCGGCGCCAATACCGCGATCGACCGCGGCGCCATGGCCGACACCGTCATCGAGGACGGCTGCAAGCTCGACAACCAGGTGCAGATCGCCCATAACGTAAGGGTGGGCGCGCATACTGTGATCGCGGGCTGCGCGGCCATCGCCGGCAGCACCAAGGTGGGCCGTTTCTGCGTGATCGGCGGGTCGGCCAATTTTGCCGGCCACCTGAACATTGCCGATCGCACCACGGTATCGGGCGGCACTTCGATCACCAAATCCATAACCAAGCCAGGCGGCCATTTCACCAGCGTGTTTCCTTTCCTGCCGCACGGCGACTGGGAGCGCAACGCAGCCATCGTGCGGGGGCTCACCAAGCTGCGCGAGCGCGTGGTGCAGCTCGAGAAACGCCTGCGTGGCCAGGCCGGCAATCCTACACAGCAAAACGAAGAGAAATCATCATGACCGCAGCCGATATTGATATCCAGAAGATCCTCAAGCTGCTGCCGCACCGCTACCCGATCCTGCTGGTGGACCGCGTGCTCGAGCTCGAGCCGCAGAAGCGCATCAAGACGCTGAAGAACGTCTCGATCAACGAACCCTACTTCCAGGGCCATTTTCCCGGCCATCCCGTGATGCCGGGCGTGATGATCCTGGAAGCGCTGGCGCAGTCGGCCGGCCTGCTGACCTTCGGCGCCGAGATGGAGCGCAAGGAAGGCTCGCTGTACTACTTCGTCGGCATCGACGGCGCGCGCTTCAAGCAGGTGGTCACGCCGGGCGACCAGCTGCACATGACCGTTTCGGTCGAGCGCTATATCCGCGGCATCTGGAAGTTCAAGGCGTTCGCCACGGTGGACGACAAGGTGGCTTGCGAAGYTGAGCTGATGTGTACCGTCAAGCAGGCCGAATGACGCCGGGCCGCTGAAGCGGCCTGCGCCACGCTCGCGCCGGCATTGCCCGGCGGACGTGCGCACCGCTCGCGGCCGGGGCATCGCAGCATCGGCACTTTGTATTGACCGTACCTTCTCTTCTCCTCAGACCATAGGACAGGACGCATGACGCAAATCCATCCCAGCGCACTGGTCGACCCCAAGGCCGAACTCGCCGCCGACGTGACCGTCGGGCCGTTCTCGATCATTGGTCCCGACGTGCGTCTCGGCAGCGGCACCCAGGTGGGCGCGCATACCACCGTCGAAGGCCATACCACCGTGGGCGCGGACAACCGCATCGGGCCCTACGCTTCGGTCGGCGGCATGCCGCAGGACATGAAGTACCGCAACGAGCCGACGCGCCTGGTGATTGGCGACCGCAACACCATCCGCGAATTCACCACCATCCATACCGGCACGGTGCAGGACCAGGGCGTGACCAGCATCGGCGACGACAACTGGATCATGGCCTATGTGCATATCGCGCATGACTGCCAGGTGGGCAACCATACGGTGTTCTCCAGCAACGCGCAGATCGCCGGCCACGTGCAGGTGGGCGACTGGGCCATCCTCGGCGGCATGAGCGGGGTGCACCAGTTCGTGCGCATCGGTGCCCATGCCATGCTGGGCGGCGCCTCGGCGCTGGTGCAGGACCTGCCGCCGTTCGTGATCGCCGCCGGCGACAAGGGCGGCAACAAGGCCACGCCCCACGGCATCAACGTCGAAGGCATGCGCCGTCGTGGCTTCGATGCCGCGCAGATCGCGGCGCTGCGCCAGGCCTACAAGGTGCTCTACAAGTCCGACCTGAGCTTCGAGGCCGCGCGCATCGAGATCGCGCAACTGATCGCCCAGGCCGACGGCAGCGCGAGCGTGCCGTTGCAGGGCTTCCTGGACTTCATTGCCGCCACTCAGCGCGGCATTGTGCGCTGAACCCGGTCAACGCCATGGTCGACGGTGTCCTACCGGCCACGGATGCTGCCCCGGACGTAGCGGGCACGGCGCACGAGAACAAGCGCGGCACGGTTGCCATGGTCGCCGGCGAGAATTCCGGTGACCTGCTTGCCTCGCTGCTGATGGGCGGGCTCAAGGCGCGCCTCKGCGAGACCGTGCGCTACGCCGGCATCGGCGGCTCGCGCATGATGGCCCAGGGGTTCGAATCGCAATGGCCGATGGAAACGCTGTCGGTCAATGGCTATGTGGAGGTGCTGGGCTCGCTGCGCGAGATCCTGGCCACGCGCCGCGCGATCCGCGACTCGCTGCTGGCGCGGCCGCCGCTGTGCTTTATCGGCGTGGATGCGCCGGATTTCAATTTCGGGCTGGAAGTGCCGCTGCGCCGTGCCGGCATCCCGGTGGTGCACTTTGTCAGCCCGTCGATCTGGGCCTGGCGCGGCGGGCGCATCCGCACCATCGCGCGCGCCGTGGACCATATCCTGTGCCTGTTCCCGTTCGAGCCTGAGATCTATGCCAGGGCCGGCATTCCCGCCACCTACGTGGGACATCCGCTGGCCGACGTGATCCCGATGGTGCCCGATACCGAAGGCGCGCGCGMGCGGCTGGGCCTGCCCGCCGCAAGCCGCGTGGTGGCGGTGCTGCCGGGCAGCCGGCAGTCCGAGGTGCGCAACCTCGGGCCGACGTTCTTYGGCGCCATGGCRCGCATGCAYSACATGGACGGCAACCTGGCMTTCGTKCTGCCGGCCGCCAGCGCGTCGCTGCGCGAGATCGTCGAAGAGCTGCACCGGCAATTCCCGCAGATCCCGCTCACCATCGTCGATGGCCAGTCGCATCTCGCCATGGAAGCCGCCGACGTGATCCTGCTGGCGAGCGGCACCGCCACGCTGGAAGCGGCGCTGTACAAGAAGCCGATGGTGATCTCGTACAAGGTGCCCTGGCTGACAGCGCAGATCATGAAGCGCCAGGGCTACCTGCCGTACGTGGGGCTGCCCAATATCCTGTCGGGCCGTTTTGTCGTGCCCGAGCTGCTGCAGGACGACGCCACGCCCGAGGCGCTGGCGCGCGAGACCCTGCTGCAGCTCAACGACGAAGGCAATACCGCGTTCCTGCGCGAACATTTCACCCAGATGCACCAGACCCTCAAGCGCAATACCGCCGAGATCGCCTCGGCCGTGGTGGCGGACCTGATCCGCCAACGGAGGGGCGTGTAATGGCGCGCCGACAGTCCGCCCGGGCCATGCAGGCCGATGCCGCCCAGCTTGGTTTCGACCTGACCCCGGCCGCCGCGCAGGCCCGCCGCCTGTGCGGCGTCGACGAGGCGGGCAGGGGGCCGCTGGCCGGGCCGGTCTATGCCGCCGCGGTCATCCTCGATCCCGCCCGGCCCATCGACGGCCTGGCCGACTCCAAGGTGCTGACGGCGCGCCGCCGCGAGGAACTGTTCGAGCAGATCCGCGAACGCGCGCTGGGCTGGCATATCGCCTTTGCGTCGGTGGAGGAAATCGACACCATCAACATCCTGCACGCCACCATGCTGGCCATGCAGCGCGCGGTGCATGGCCTGGCCGACGGCGGCCTCGAGCCGGACCTGGTGCAGGTGGACGGCAACCGCTGCCCGCAGGTGCGCTTCGCGGTGGAGGCCATMGTCAAGGGCGATGCCAAGGTGCAGGCGATCTCKGCGGCGTCGATMCTCGCCAAGGTCGCGMGCGACCGCGAGCTGCTCACGCTGCATGCGTCGTATCCGCAGTACGGCTTCGATGCCCATGCGGGCTACGGCACGCCGCAGCACCTGGCCGCGCTGGCGGAGTTCGGCGCCACGCCGCACCACCGGCGCTCATTCGCGCCCGTGCGCGAGGCAATCGCGCGGGGACCCATCGCGCCGGCACCCGCGTCGGCGTGGGACGCATCGGCGGAGCAGGCATCGTGAAACACGTCACTTCGCGCGAGAACGCGCTGTTCAAGCATCTCAAGGCGCTGACCACCTCGACGCATGCGCGCCGCAAGGCGGGGCAGTCGGTGCTGGATGGCGTGCACCTGGCGCAGGCCTACCTGGCCGCGCTGGGCCAGCCGGTGCAGTGCGTGGTGTCGGAGCGGCACTACGACCATGCGGAGGTCGCACCGCTGCTGGCGCAGGTCGCGCCCGAGCGCGTGGTGCTGCTGGCCGATGCGTTGTTCGAGCAGATTGCCGGCGTGGTCAACGGTATCGACCTGATGCTGGTGATCGATACGCCGTCCGGCCACCTGCCGTCGCGCATCKACACCGACTGCGTCATCCTCGACGGTGTGCAGGACGCCGGCAATGTCGGCTCCATCCTGCGCAGCGCGGCCGCGGCCGGCATCGGCCATGCCTTCCTGGTGACCGGCAGCGCCTTCGCCTGGTCAGCCAAGACCCTGCGTGCGGCCATGGGCGCGAATTTTCACCTGAATATCGTCGAGCATTGCACGCTCGAGATGCTGGCGCCGCGCCTGGCCGTGCCGCTGCTGGCCACCTCGTCGCACGCTCAGGCCGCGGTGTACKACACCGACCTGCGTGCGCCGGTCGGCTGGGTGGTGGGCAACGAGGGCAGCGGCGTGAGCCGGGAATGGATGGCCAGGGTCGACCGTACCGTGGGCATCCCGCAGCCGGGCGGGCTGGAGTCGCTCAACGTGGCGGCAGCCACGGCGATCTGCCTGTTCGAGGCCGTGCGCCAGCGGCGGCCGGGCGGCTGAGCCTGTTCCTGCCGCCGGCCCCGCCGCCGGCGCTCCCGATCAGTAGTTGCTGTCGCGCTCCACCTTGATCTCCTGCAGGATCGTGGTGGCGATCTCTTCGATCGACTTGTGGGTGGACGACAGCCACTTGATGCCTTCGCGGCGCATCATCGCCTCGGCCTCGTTGACCTCGTAGCGGCAGTTTTCCAGCGCGGCGTACTTGCTGCCCGGGCGCCGCTCGTTGCGGATCTCGGCCAGCCKCTGCGGGTTGATCGACAGCCCGAAGATCTTCGGCTTGAACGCGTACAGCGCCGTCGGCAGCTTGCCGCGCTCGAAATCGTCGGGGATCAGCGGGTAGTTGGCGGCCTTCAGGCCGTACTGCATCGCCAGGTAGAGGCTGGTCGGGGTCTTGCCGCTGCGCGACACGCCCACCAGGATCACATCGGCCTCGGCCAGGTTCTTGTGCGACTGGCCATCATCGTGCGCGAGCGAGAAATTGATCGCCTCGATGCGGTTCTGGTAGGCCTCGGTGTCCGCGTTCTGGTGGAAGCGGCCGATCGCGTGCGTGGACTTGAGCCCCAGTTCTTTTTCCAGCGGCTCGATGAAGGTCTGGAACATGTCCAGGATCATGGCCTTGGCGCGGCGGATCGCCTTGTTCGACTCCTGGTTGACCAGGGTGGTGAAGACGATGGGCGGCGCGCCTTCGGCGTAGAAGGCCTCGTTGATCTTGCCTACCGCGATATGTGCCTTCTCCGGGGTGTCCACGAACGGCATGCGCACCTTGCGAAAGCGCATCTCGAACTGGGCCAGGATGGAGTGGCTGAAGGTTTCCKCGGTGATGCCGGTGCCATCGGAGACGATAAAAACCGTACGGATGGCAGGGCGCTCCTCTTTGCGCGGTTCCTGGGATTGCTGCGGCTCAAGGGGCGCGGCGGGAGCGGCGGGCTGGGACATGTCTGTACAATTATTTTTTGAAACCGTGCTCCGCGAAAGTGCGGAGCGGCACGGTAGAATAGCGGCGATCTTTTCGCTAAGCAATTCCGCCAGCGCTGTCGGGGCAACGATCCGGCCACGGATTGTCGACAATGTGCGCTGCAGCAATCACGGTCGAACTCCGGTCCCCACCGAGGGTGGGAATGCGCGGGACTGTTTAGCCAAGCGATCCGTCCGGTAGCAGAACTCCAACAAGATTCCGGGCGTCAGCAACAGGTTTCTTACTTTGTTTTTGAGGCTTTTATGAACAACCCGGCAATTGACGGCGCCTATGTGCTGCCGTTCKAGCAGTTGCGCAAGGAAGATGTGGAAACCGTGGGGGGCAAGAACTCGTCGCTGGGCGAGATGATCTCCCAGCTGGCCGAGGCCGGCGTGCGCGTTCCCGGCGGCTTTGCCACCACCTCGCTCGCGTTCCGTGACTTCCTCACMCACAACAACCTCACCCAGCGCATTTCCGATCGCCTCAAGGCCCTCGACGTCGACGACGTCAAGGCACTGGCCGAGGCCGGCGCCGAGATCCGCGACTGGGTCGTCAAGGCCCCGTTCCAGCCCCGTCTCGAGCAGGAAGTCCGCGAGTTCTACGCCCGTGCCGAAGAGCGCGAAGGCGCCGAAGCCTCGTTCGCGGTGCGCTCGTCGGCCACCGCCGAAGACCTGCCCGACGCCTCGTTCGCCGGCCAGCAGGAGTCCTACCTGAACGTCAGCGGCATCGACGACGTGCTGGACAAGATCCGCCACGTGTTCGCTTCGCTGTACAACGACCGCGCCATTTCCTACCGCGTGCACAAGGGCTTTGCCCATGACGTGGTGGCGCTGTCGGCCGGCGTGCAGCGCATGGTGCGCTCGGACGTGGGCGCTTCCGGCGTCATGTTCACCATCGACACCGAGTMGGGCTTCCAGGAAGTGGTCTTCATCACTTCCAGCTACGGCCTGGGCGAAACCGTGGTGCAGGGCGCGGTCAACCCCGACGAGTTCTACGTCTTCAAGCCCACGCTGGAAGCCGGCAAGTACCCGATCATCCGCCGCTCGATCGGCTCCAAGCTGATCAAGATGGAATTCACCGCGCCGGGCGAAGCCGGCCGCGTGAAGACCGTGGACGTGCCCATCGAACTGCGCAACCGCTACTCGATCACCGACGCGGACGTGGCCGAGCTGGCCAAGTACGCCGTMATCATCGAGAAGCACTACGGCCGCCCGATGGACATCGAATGGGGCCGCGACGGCCGCGACGGCAAGATCTACATCCTGCAGGCGCGCCCGGAGACCGTGAAGAGCCAGTCCGCCGGCAAGGCCGAGCAGCGCTTCAAGCTCAAGGGCACGGCACCCGTGCTGACCAGCGGCCGCGCGATCGGCCAGAAGATCGGCACCGGCCRCGTGCGCGTGATCAACGACCCKGCGGAAATGGAACGCGTGCAGCCCGGCGACGTGCTGGTCGCCGACATGACCGACCCCAACTGGGAGCCGGTGATGAAGCGCGCGGCTGCCATCGTCACCAACCGCGGTGGCCGTACCTGCCACGCTGCCATCATCGCGCGCGAACTGGGCGTGCCGGCCGTGGTCGGCTGCGCCGATGCCACCGACGTGCTCAAGGACGGCACGCTGGTGACGGTGTCGTGCGCCGAGGGCGATGAAGGCCGTATCTACGACGGCCTGCTCGAGACCGAGGTCACGGAAGTGCAGCGCGGCGAAATGCCKGAAATCGACGTCAAGATCATGATGAACGTCGGCAACCCGCAACTGGCCTTCGACTTCTGCCAGATCCCGAACCAGGGCGTGGGCCTGGCCCGCCTCGAGTTCATCATCAACAACAATATCGGCGTCCACCCGAAGGCCATCCTCGACTACCCGCAGGTCGACGCTGACCTGAAGAAGGCCGTGGAAAGCGTGGCCCGCGGCCACGCCAGCCCGCGCGCGTTCTACGTCGACAAGCTGGCCGAAGGCATCGCCACCATCGGCGCGGCGTTCTACCCGAAGCCCGTCATCGTGCGCCTGTCGGACTTCAAGTCCAACGAGTACAAGAAGCTGATCGGCGGTTCGCGCTACGAGCCGGACGAGGAAAACCCGATGCTGGGCTTCCGCGGCGCCTCGCGCTACATCTCCGAAGACTTCGCCGAAGCCTTCGAGATGGAATGCAAGGCCATGAAGCGCGTGCGCGACGACATGGGCCTGACCAATGTCGAGATCATGGTGCCGTTCGTGCGCACGCTCGGCCAGGCCGAGAAGGTGATCGAGCTGCTGGCCAAGCACGGCCTGAAGCGCGGCGAGAACGGCCTGCGTATCATCATGATGTGCGAAGTGCCGTCCAACGCCATCCTGGCCGAGGAATTCCTGCAGTTCTTCGACGGTTTCTCGATCGGCTCGAACGACCTGACCCAGCTCACGCTGGGCCTGGACCGCGACTCCGGCATGGAACTGCTGGCCAAGGACTTCGACGAACGCGACCCGGCGGTCAAGTTCATGCTGTCGCGCGCGATCTCCACCGCGCTGCGCCTGGACAAGTACGTCGGCATCTGCGGCCAGGGTCCTTCGGATCACCCGGACTTTGCCGAGTGGCTGGCCAAGRAAGGCATCAAGTCGATCTCGCTGAACCCGGACTCGGTCATCGATACCTGGAAGCAACTGGCTTCCTGAGGCATTTGAAGTCACAATAGCGGTACACCGGCCCTGCGCCAGGTGTTCCGAACCCCCGCAGGCGCCCTGGCGCTRCGGGGGTTTTTCAATTGGGACTGCTGATCGGTAGGGGGGGAGATGGCGCCGTACTACATCTGGTTTGCACTGGCCGCGGTGCTGGTGATCGCGGAACTGGCGCTCGGCACCTTGTACCTGCTGATGGTGGCACTTGGGGCCGCCGCCGGCGGCCTTGCCGCGCTGGGGGKGCTTGCCGCGGCCAGCCAGACCGTGCTGGCCGCGCTGGTGGCCCTGGCCGGCTTCGTGGTGCTGCGGCGCTCCCGCTACGGCCGCACGCGGCGCGATGCTGCCGAGTGCGATCCCAACGTCAACCTGGACATCGGCCAGGAGCTGGAAGTGCCGGCGTGGGGCTCGGGCGGCCGTGCGCGGGTGCGCTACCGCGGCACCGAATGGKATGTCGAGCTACAGCCCGGCGCCGCCGCGGCGCCCGGGCGCTTCCGCATCGTCGAGGTGCACGGCAACACCCTGTTCGTCAGCCCGCGCTAGGCGTTTGGTCCTGGCGCGGGCCTGTTTCCCGCGGTTTTTATTCCGTTCTGTCTTTCTTCAACCCCCTCACGGAGGTCACATGTTCGAGTTCTTCGGCAGCCTGCTGCCCCTGCTGGTCCTGGTCGCTGTGATCGTGCTGGTGGCGCAGAGCTTCAAGATCGTGCCGCAGCAGCATGCCTGGGTGCTGGAGCGCCTCGGCAAGTACCGCGCGACGCTGACGCCGGGCCTGACCGTGGTGCTGCCTTTCATCGACCGGGTGGCCTACAAGCACGTGCTGAAGGAAATCCCGCTCGACGTGCCCAGCCAGGTCTGCATCACGCGCGACAACACGCAGTTGCAGGTGGACGGCGTGCTGTATTTCCAGGTCACCGATCCGATGAAGGCGTCCTACGGCTCGAGCAATTTMGTGGTTGCCATCACCCAGTTGTCGCAGACCACGTTGCGCTCGGTGATCGGCAAGCTGGAGCTGGACAAGACCTTTGAAGAGCGCGACTACATCAATCACAGCGTGGTCAACGCGCTCGATGAAGCCGCCGCCAGCTGGGGCGTGAAGGTGCTGCGCTACGAGATCAAGGACCTCACGCCGCCCAAGGAGATCCTGCATGCCATGCAGGCCMAGATMACCGCCGAGCGCGAAAAGCGCGCGCTGATCGCGGCGTCGGAAGGCAAGCGCCAGGAGCAGATCAACCTGGCCACGGGCGCGCGCGAGGCGGCCATCCAGAAATCGGAAGGCGACCGCCAGGCCGCCATCAACCGGGCGCAGGGCGAGGCCTCGGCGATCCTGGCCGTGGCCGAAGCCAATGCGCAGGCGATCGAGAAGATCGGGCGCGCCATCCGCACCGATGGCGGCATGGAGGCGGTCAACCTGAAGGTAGCGGAGGAATACGTGGGCGCCTTCGGCAACCTGGCCAAGCAGGGCAACACCCTGATCGTGCCGGGCAACCTCGGGGAGATGAGCAGCATGGTGGCGGCCGCGCTGCAGATCGTGAAAGCGCAGAAGGCCTAGCGGATACAGGGAAGGCAAGGAGGGCAGGCAAGGGCGCGCGCGACGCACGCGGCTGGCGCCAGGCGGGAGCGTTGCTCCCCGCGCCTTATTCCTTCGTCGCGCCCTTCATGATGCGCGCCTTTTCGCGCTGCCAGTCGCGGTTCTTCTCGGTTTCGCGCTTGTCGAACTGCTTCTTGCCCTTGGCCAGGCCGATCTCGCATTTGACGCGGCCGCGCGTGTAATGCAGGTTAAGTGGCACGATCGTGAAGCCGCGCTGCTCCACCTTGCCGATCAGCCGCTTGATTTCCTCGGCCTTGAGCAGCAGCTTGCGGGTACGCACCGCATCGGGGTTGATGTGGGTCGAAGCGCTCTGCAGCGGGCTGATGTGGGCGCCGATCAGGAACAGCTCGGCATCGCGCACGACCACGTAACCCTCCTTGATCTGCACGCGACCCGCGCGGATCGCCTTGACTTCCCAGCCCTCGAGCACGATCCCCGCCTCGTATCGCTCTTCGATGAAGTAGTCGAAAAAGGCCTTCTTGTTGTCTGCGATGGTCATGCGATCCGGGTAGAGGAGATGAAGGTAAGAAAAAACAAAAAACAAAAAACAAAAAAACGAAAAACCAGAAATCAGATGGGGAAGCCGGGCGGGTGGGCCGCGCCGCCGGGAGGCCGCCAGGCGCCCTTGCATTGTGGCMAGGACGCGGCCGGGATGCCGATGTGCCGTGCGTGGGCTAAAATTGCGATTCTAGCAAACCGGCCCGCCCCGGTGGATCCCGCAGTGCGTCATGCCGCGCCCGGGATTCGTTMGGGCCGTGCTTGCTTTCCCGATACACCCGATTTCMCGATACATGGCAGACGTCCATAAATCCGTGCTGCTCGGCCACTCCGCCGAGCAGATGTACAACCTGGTCACGCAAGTCGAGGACTATCCCAAGTTCCTCCCCTGGTGCGGTGGCGTGGAGGTGTTCGAGCAGACCGAGACCATGCTCGACGCCAAGATCCACATCCACTTCAACGGCATCAAGCAGTACTTCCATACCCGCAACACCCAGGAGCGGCCCACCCGCATCGATATGGTGTTCGAGGACGGCCCCTTCAAGGTCTTCAGCGGATCCTGGCGCTTCACGCCGCTGCGCGAGGACGCCTGCAAGATMGAGTTCCACCTGCACTACGAGTTCTCCAGCTTCCTGCTGGAGAAGATCATCGGACCGGTGTTCAGCATGATCGCCAATACCTTCGTCGACGCCTTCGTCAAGCGGGCCGAGGTGGTGTATGGCAATGGCTGACGCGGCGGCCGGCACGGTGCGCGTATCGGTGTGCTACGCCCGCCCTGAAGGCGCCTTCCTGAGGGAAATCGAGGTGGCGCCCGGCACCAGCGTCATCGGCGCGATCGGCGCGTCCGGGTTGCTGCAGGCCTGCCCGGAGGTGGATCCCGCCACCCTGCGCGTGGGCATCTTCAGCAAGCTCAAGACCCCCGACACCGTCGTGCGCGACGGCGACCGTATCGAAGTCTATCGCCCGCTGGTGGCGGATCCGAAGTCGGCGCGCCGCAAGCGCGTGCTGAAAACCCGTCGCGGCGGCACCAGGGAAGGCCAGAAATGGCTGCGCGGCGGCTGACGCGCAAGGCGCTCCGTTTCCTCGCCTAGGCGCAGTTTTCCGCGATGCTCGCGTTCGCGCGCTGCATTTCGGCCTGGCGCTGGTCGTCGTTCAGGTGCTGCGCCGAGCCATCCGCGGCCGGCAGGGCAATGCGGCGGTTTTGCTGCAATGCCGTGGCGAAGTTGCGCATCTCGGTGCAGCGCACCTGGCGTTCCTGGGCGAGCTTGTCCCTGGTGGCTTGCTCGGCCTCGGCCTTGAGCGCGTCCGCGCGGCGTTTCTGGAAGGCGTCTTCCGCGCTCGCGGCCGGCCTGGCCTCTGCTTTCGCCTCGCCTTTCAGCTCCGTCCTGGCATTCACCGACATGGCCGCCACGGCCGCCACGGCCGGCGCCGGCTCGGCGGGCCGCAAGGCGCCGGCAAAGCGCCCGGGGGCCTTGACCACGCTGGCGGGCGGCACCGAGGGCGGCGGCGGGACATCGCTGAACACGGTACGGCCGCTGGCGTCGCGCCATTGCCATTGCGCCTGGGCGATGCCGGACTGGCAAAGGCAGGCCAGGGCGGCGAGCGTGAGGAGCGCGAGCGGGCGGGCGGTCTTGCGCGCAGTCATTGGTTTCATTGGCTTGGGTCGGGGTGACGGCCTGCGGGGAACAATGGCTGCGAAGGGCGCGCGCTGCGGCAGGCCGCAACTGCCATCCGCAACGATTCGCAGTCGTCCCAGGCAGGCAGGAGATCCCCGCCCCACGAGTGACTCGCGCGCCCCTGACCGCCGGGATTGGCCGCTAGTTTAGGCAGACTTGCCGGTGGCGTGCAAGCGCACCKACCAGKCCACGCCGACCATCAACAACACAATGGCGGCAATCTCCAGCGGGCGCGGCAGGCGATGGTCGAACACAAAGCCATATGCCAGCGCGAACAGCGTCTCKAACACGATCATCTGGCCAGACAGCGTGAGCGGCAGTCGGCGGCTCGAGATATTCCACAAGTTGTTGCMGATCAGCGACGCGCCCAGTGCCACCGCCGCGTTGACCGTCCAGAACCAGTGCCAGTCGCGGCCGCTGCCGGCGGCGGCCAGGCTGTCGCCGGCCAGCAGCCAGCCAGCGATCGCCAGCACCACCGAGACCACGCCGGTGGAGATGCCGTACAAGGCCGACCATTCGTTGCCGCTGTACTGGGGGTTGCGCTGCAGGTAGCGCGCGTTGTCGACGGCATAKAGCGTCCAGCATACCAGCGCGCCTGCCGCGCACATGACGCCCGCCAGGCGCTCCCATGCCGGGCGCAGCGCCGCCGCGCCGGCCTGCCCGTGGGCGCCGCCACCGCCGCCGAACAGGTCGATGTTGATGCAGGCGATGCCCGCGGCCACCACCAGCAAGGGCCAGATCAGCCGGGACAGCGGCACCGCGCCGTGGTCGCGCCTGCCCATGATGGTGACCGAGATGGGCAGGATGCCGATGATCAGCGACGTCGGGCCGACGCCGGCCAGCTGCACGCCGAAGGCCAGCAGCACGTAGTAGAGCAGGTTGCYGGTGAAGGCCTGGCGCAGCAGGGCCACGCAATCGGCGCGGGTCAGCTTGCGGGCGATGCGCTTCATCAGCGGCAGCGCGGCAATGAACGCGACCAGCCCATAGGCCAGGTAGCGGCCGATCGCGAGTTCCCACGGCGAGAACACGGGCAGCAGCTTGGGGGCGATAAACACCATGCCCCAGAACGCGCCGGCCAGCAGGCCGCACAGTACGCCGATACCCATCTTGGTCAGACCTATGCCGGAAAAAGGACAAAGAGCATAGCAGACTCGCACAAGGGCACTCGCAGGCGCGTCAAGAAACGTGCCATTCCTGTATAATTCGGTTTTGCGCCTAGAGGAATTGCTATGCGTCTTGTCCAGAAAGCACTCACATTCGATGACGTGCTGCTTGTGCCGGCCTATTCGTCGGTACTGCCCCGTGATGTTTCCCTCCGTACCCGCCTGACCCGTTCGATCGAGCTGAACATTCCGCTGGTATCCGCCGCCATGGATACCGTCACGGAAGCCCGCCTGGCGATCGCCATGGCGCAGGCCGGTGGTATTGGCATCGTCCACAAGAACCTGAAGCCGGCCGACCAGGCTCGCGAAATCGCGCGCGTGAAGCGCTACGAATCCGGCGTGCTGCGTGATCCGATCACCATCCCTCCGGACATGAAGATCCGGGATGTGATTGCGCTGTCACATCAACACGGTATTTCMGGTTTCCCCGTGCTRGAAGGCAAGACCGTGGTCGGCATCATCACCAACCGCGACCTGCGCTTCGAGGAAGACCTGGAAGCCCCCGCGCGCGCCAAGATGACGCCGCGCGAAAAGCTGGTGACGGTGGGCGAGGACGCCTCGCTGGAGGACGCCAAGCGCCTGATGAACCGCCACCGCCTCGAGCGCGTGCTGGTGGTCAACCAGGCTTTCGAGCTGCGCGGCCTGATCACCGTGAAGGACATCCAGAAGGCCGTGGASMACCCGCTGGCCAGCAAGGACGAYCGCGGCCAGCTGCGCGTTGGCGCGGCGGTCGGCGTGGGCCCGGACAATGACGAGCGCGTGGACCTGCTGGTCAAGGCCGGCGTGGACGTGATCGTGGTCGACACCGCGCATGGCCACAGCCAGGGCGTGCTGGACCGCGTGCGCTGGGTCAAGCAGAACTATCCGCAGGTGCAGGTGATCGGCGGCAATATCGCCACCGGCGCCGCCGCGCGCGCGCTGGTCGATCATGGCGCCGACGGCGTCAAGGTCGGCATCGGCCCGGGCTCGATCTGCACCACCCGCATCGTGGCGGGCGTAGGCGTGCCGCAGATCACCGCGGTGTCCAACGTGGCCGAAGCCCTCAAGGGCACCGGCGTGCCGCTGGTGGCCGATGGCGGCATCCGCTACTCGGGCGACGTCGCCAAGGCGCTGGCAGCCGGCGCGCACGTGGTCATGATGGGCGGCATGTTCTCCGGCACCGAAGAAGCGCCGGGCGAAGTGTTCCTGTACCAGGGCCGCTCGTTCAAGAGCTACCGCGGCATGGGCTCGGTGGGCGCGATGAAGGACGGCGCGGCCGATCGCTACTTCCAGGAAGACAATACCGCCAACGTCGACAAGCTGGTCCCCGAAGGGATCGAAGGCCGCGTGCCCTACAAGGGTGCGGTCACGGCGATCATCCACMAGCTGTGCGGTGGCGTGCGTGCTTCCATGGGTTATTGCGGCAGCAGCTCCATCGCCAGCTGGCACGAGACMTCGGAGTTCGTGCAGATCACGGCCGCGGGCATGCGCGAGTCGCATGTGCACGATGTGCAGATCACCAAGGAAGCGCCGAACTACTACATCGACTAAGTCGCTTTGACCCAGTGGCTGCGCGGGGCGCGATGCCCCGCCAGTCACACGGCCCGGTACAGCTTTCTGCCGGGCCGAGCCGGCCGCGCCCCCAGGCCGGGCCTTACGCCTGACCGGAGGAGATTTCATGAAAGTTCTGCTGCGAGCTGTGCTGTTTCTCGATGCCTTGCTGGATCTGCTGCTCGGCATCGTCCTGCTGCTTTCGCCTTTCACGACGCTCTACAGCGCGCTGCAGTTGCCGCAGCCCCAGCCCCCCCTCTACGGGCAGTTGCTCGGCGTGGCGCTGATCGGCCTGGCCTTGCTGCTGTGGCAGGCCACCATCAACGGGCAGCTCACGGTGGCGGTGGCACGCACGGTGGGCCAGGTCAACCTGGTCAGCGCGGTGCTGATCGTGGCCTGGATGCTCATGCTCGACCTGCCGGTGCAGGGCGCGGGCAAGATCTGGCTGCCGGTGCTGGCCGCGGTGCTGGCATTTTTCGCGGCCGTGCAGTTGCCGGCGGCCAAGCGCGTGCGCGTGCGCGAGCGTGAACTGCGCGCGCAGCGCGAACTGCAGAAAGATTCGCAAGACAAGGATGCCGGCGCGCCCCCCGTGGCAGGCCGGCCGCAATCACCCGAATACCGGCGCGAGCCTGGTTTCACGCCACCGCCCGGCTATGGCCCGGGCACGGAAGTGATGCCCGACCCCGCGCCGGACGACACGTCATCCGCCCATCATGCACGACAAAATCCTCATCCTTGATTTCGGCTCGCAGGTAACGCAGCTGATCGCCCGCCGCGTGCGCGAAGCGCACGTCTACTGCGAGATCCACCCGAACGACGTGTCGGAAGAATTCGTGCGCGAGTTCGCGCCCAAGGCCATCATCCTGTCCGGCAGCCACGCCAGCACCTACGAAGACCATCAGCTGCGCGCGCCGCAGGCCGTGTGGGACCTCGGCGTGCCGGTGCTGGGCATCTGCTACGGCATGCAGACCATGGCCGTGCAGCTCGGCGGCAAGGTGGAGTGGAGCGATCACCGCGAATTCGGCTACGCCGAAGTGCGTGCGCATGGCCACACCGCGCTGCTCAAGGACCTGGAGGATTTCTCCACGCCCGAAGGCCACGGCATGCTCAAGGTCTGGATGAGCCATGGCGACAAGGTCGCCGAGCTGCCGCCGGGCTTCAAGCTGATGGCATCCACGCCGAGCTGCCCGATCGCCGGCATGGCCGACGAGGCGCGCGGCTACTACGCCGTGCAGTTCCACCCGGAAGTCACGCATACCGCCAAGGGCCGCGACATCCTCGACCGCTTCGTGCAGAAGATCGCCGCCGCCAGGCCCGACTGGGTCATGCGCGACCACATCGCTGAAGCCGTCAACCGGATCCGCGAGCAGGTCGGCGACGAAGAAGTGATCCTCGGCCTGTCCGGCGGCGTCGATTCGTCGGTGGCCGCGGCGCTGATCCATCGCGCCATCGGCGACCAGCTCACCTGCGTGTTCGTCGATCACGGCCTGCTGCGCCTGAACGAAGGCAAGATGGTGATGGAAATGTTCGCCGGCCGCTTGCATGCCAAGGTCGTGCACATCGACGCCGCCGAGCAGTTCCTCGGCCACCTCGCCGGCGTGACCGATCCGGAAGCCAAGCGCAAGATCATCGGCCGCGAGTTCGTCGAAGTGTTCCAGGCCGAAGCCAAGAAGCTAAGCAAGGCCAAGTGGCTGGCGCAAGGCACCATCTACCCCGACGTGGTCGAGTCCGGCGGCACCAAGACCAAGAAAGCCACCACCATCAAGAGCCACCACAATGTGGGCGGCCTGCCGGAAACGCTGGGCCTCAAGCTGCTCGAACCGCTGCGCGACCTGTTCAAGGACGAAGTGCGGGAACTCGGCGTGGAACTCGGCCTGCCGCCCGAAATGGTCTACCGCCACCCGTTCCCGGGCCCGGGCCTGGGCGTGCGTATCCTGGGCGAGGTCAAGCGCGACTACGCCGAACTGCTGCGCCGCGCCGATGCCATCTTCATCGAAGAACTGCGCGGCACGCTGGCCACCGAGAAGGACGCCGCCGCCGGCCTGTGCGAACCCGCGCAAGTGGGCAAGAGCTGGTATGACCTGACCAGCCAGGCCTTCGCCGTGTTCCTGCCGGTCAAGTCCGTCGGCGTGATGGGCGACGGCCGCACCTACGACTACGTCGTCGCGCTGCGCGCGGTACAGACCACCGACTTCATGACGGCGCACTGGGCGCACCTGCCGTACGCGCTGCTGGGCCGCTGCTCGAACCGGATCATCAACGAGGTGCGGGGGCTGAACCGGGTGGTGTATGACGTGTCGGGCAAGCCGCCTGCGACGATCGAGTGGGAGTGAAACCGGGTTCTTCGGGGACTATCGAAAAAGAAGCGCCGGGCTGAATTTCGATTCCTCGCCCAACGGCTTTGCCGCCGGCTACTTGCCGAGCGCAGGGCAGAAGGGCAGGTACGGCGTGGCTGTAGCTGTCCGGCACAGGTTTTGACCGCKGGACGGAAGATGGACCCGAAGCCGCGCGCGTTGCGCCCCAATGCTGCCGTTCGGCCTGGCAAGTCCGAACGGCAGCGATGGCGKGCAGGGGTTGGTCGAATTGTCAGCGCAAGCGGCTGCTTCCGACCCCGTCACGGACAGAGGCTGCGATCTCGCCTGCGCCTGATGTTGCCCTGCGCTTGAACCAAAGCGCCAGCACAGGGAAGAGGATGGTGGCCGCCACGATCGTGAAGAACACGTCGGCGCCCCCCGCGCGCAGCATGACAGCGCCGGTGATTGGCCCGAGGATGCCGCCAATGCGGCCGATGCCGTACATCCATGCGATGCCTGCCGAGCGGCCATGCGTCGGGTAGAACGCTGCAGCGAGGCCGCCCATCGAGAATATCGCGCCATTCAGGCCCACGCCGGCAAGCAGGATGCTGGCGGCGAGCCAKATMGGGCTGCCGGCCTGTTGCCCGATCAGCCAGACCGAGGCGCCGCCCAGGGCAAATGCCAGCGCCACGACGCTGTTGCGCTCGAAGCGGTCCATCAGCCAGCCGACAAGGAAGGCGCCAATGATGCCGCCCAGGGCCAACAGGCTGGTCGCGATCGTCGCCTGCCGCAAGGTCGCGCCTGACTCCTGGATCAGCGTGGGCATCCAGCCCATCAGCAGGTAGTAGGCGAACGTGCCGGCGAAGTAGGTCAGCCACAGCGCCAGCGTTCCCGCGCGCAGCGGCTTCGACAGCATGACGGCCATCCCCGATCCGGGGCCCTTGGGCTGATCTTCGGAAAAGGCAAAGCGCGCGCCTTCGAAGTCATGCGCCGGGGCGATGCGGCGAAGCACGGCGGCAATCCGTTCGGCCGGCCACTGGCGCAGCACCATGAAACGCAGCGGCTCCGGCACCGTGAAATGCACGACAATCGCCAGGGCGATCGGCATGAACGCACCCACCACGAACAGGCTCTTCCAGCCGTAGGCCGGAATCAGCAGCCCGGCGGTCATGCCGCACGCCGCCGCGCCGATCATTCCTCCGCAGCCCATGGTATTGACGAGTAGCGCGCTGCGCCTTGCCGGTGCGTACTCGTAGACGAGTGTCGTGGCTCCCGGCACCGCCGCGCCGATGCCAAGGCCGGTGAGAAATCGCCAGATACCCAGCGAAAGCGGCGTTTCGGCAAACATGCTGCCGAAGCTGCACAGGCCGAACAGGATCATGGAGGCAACCATCACGGTCTTCGGCGTGGTGCGGTCGAAGAGAGGGCCGGCCAGCAGGGCGCCGATCGCCATGCCGAGGATCGATGCGCTCATGACGGGCCCGAAGACCGCCTTGTCCAGGTGCCATGCCTGCATCAGCACCGGGACAACGAAGCCGACGGCGAAGGCATCGTAGGTGTCGATGGCAATGGTCAGGAAGCAGACGACCAGGATCAGCCATTGATATGGCGAGAACCGCTGTCCGTCGATGAACTGCTTTACGTCAATGGTCTTTTTGGCATCTGTCATCGTGTCTCCTCCCAGAGGGGCGTTGCATTGGCGTTGGTCTACGCTGTTGTTGTGCCTGGCTTGTACAGGGACCGCTTCGGGGCGGCGAAGAGCCGGTTGTGGAGAGCGTCCCGATCAGGAGGCTGAGGCTAGCGATCGCGCTGCTTCGCATCCCAGCGACTGTCGTCCATGACCAGCCGGAAACCGAGGTGAGACATGCCGCTGTCAGGGTCGGTGCCGCGTCGGGCACTGGGGCGATAGCTCAGGCAGTAGTCCTCGTTGCAGAGGAAGGAGCCGCCGCGCGTGACGCGCTTCGGCGCGTTGACGGGAACGCCGGGCTCGCCCGGATCCCAGGAGGCCACGGGACCCGCGGGATTCTCGATCAGCCGGCCGAGAGCGGCTTCGCGCTGAAACTGGTCGGGCCGGTACCAATCCGTTACCCACTGCCAGGCATTGCCGGTMATGTCATGCAGGCCGTAGCCGTTGGCCGGGAAGGTGCCGACMGGGCTCGTGCCCGGCGCGCCGCCCGCCTTGGGACTCACCACGGGAAAGGGCTGCGCCTGCTGCCCCTGCCAGGCGTTGGCCATCTGCTTGCCGTCGGGGGCGAACTTCTCGCCCCACGCATAGGTCGCCTGCGCCAGGCCGCCGCGTGCCGCGAACTCCCACTCCGCTTCCGTCGGCAGGCGCTTGCCGGCCCATCGGGCATAGGCCTGCGCGTCTTCATAGGAGACCTGCACCACCGGGTGGTCGTCCTTGCCATCGATCGACGTGCCGGGCCCGCCCGGATGGCGCCAGTCGGCGCCCGCAACGTAGCGCCACCAGCGTGAATAGTCCTGCAGCGGCACCGGCCGCGATGTGCCCACGAACACCATGCCGCCCGGCACCATCGCGCTGGCGGGCGGGCGCGGCGTGCCCGGCGGCAGTTGGACCTTCAGGGTGTCCCATTCAGGGGTCTTTTCCGCAGTGGTGACGTAACCGGTGGCCGCGACGAATTTGCGGAACTCGGCATTGGTGACGTGATGCTGGTCCATCCAGAAGCCATGGACGCGCACCTTGTGCGCGGGCTTCTCGTTGTCCTGGGCCATCTTGCTGTCGCTGCCCATCAGGAATTCGCCGCCGGGGATGTGGACCATGCCCCGCGGCCCGCTAACGCCATCTCCAGGMCTGGCGACGACGGCGCCCGGTGCATGGGTGCGTGCCTGCCACCAGGMAAGGCCGCCGCCGGTGGCGGCGGCAACGCATGCCACGAAGGCCAGCATGATTGCGCGGCCGTGGCGCCGCGTGGCCAGCCGGCCGCCTCCMGATGTCTTCACCGCTCGTGCCCCGAGCTGCCCGCTGCGTTCCATCGGAGACTCCTATTGCCGCCCGGCAGCCTGCTGCCGCTTCTGCTGCAGGAAGTCCTGCACCATGTTCGAGCGGTCAAACGACTTGGCCGCTTGCACCGGCGGATATTCCCCCAGCGTTTGCAGGTGGTTCCCGATCAATTCGCCCAGCGGGCCCGCCATCCACGCTGCCTTCTGCACCAGATGACCGTAGGAATCCTTGCTGTCATAGCTTTCGAACGGGTCGCTGCGCAGGTTGAACAGCATGGTGATGGTGCGGGGACGCAGGTCGCTGTAGTAATCCTCCTTCACCGAGAAGTGGAACTTCCACGGGCCCATGCGCACCGCCGCCAGCTTGCTCTCGTAGTAGTAGAGAAAGTCCCGCCGCGCGCTTTCCTGCGACTTGCCGGTCCAGTAGTCGACGTTGTTGATCCCGTCGATGTACTGCTTCTTCTCGCGCTGCATCTGCTCCGCCACGTCGGGAGCGCCGGCTACGGCCGCGAAGCTGGTGAACATGTCCTGATGCGCCTGGATGCCGTTCTTGATCTGGCCCGGCTTGATGACGCCCGGCCAGCGCAGCATGGACACCACCCGGACGCCGCCTTCGTAGGTCGTCATCTTCTCGCCACGGAAGGGCGTAGTCGCGCCATGCGGCCACGACGAGTGCTCCGGGCCATTGTCGGTCGAGTACCAGACGATGGTGTTGTTGTCCAGGCCGCTGCGCTTGAGATAGTCCAGTACGAGGCTGATATCGTGATCGTGCTGGAGCATGCCGCCGCCGTGMAGGTCATCTTCATGCGTGTACCTGGCTGCCGCGTAACGCCACTTGTCGTTGAGGTGGGTGTACAGATGCATGCGGCTGGTGTTGAGCCAGACGAAGAACGGCTTGTCTTCCTGTTTTGACTTCTGCATGAAGTCGATGGCCTTTGGAATGACTTCCTCCGCATCGAAGTCCTCCATCCGCTTCATGGTGAGCGGGCCGGTGTCCTCGATCTTCTGCCGGCCTACGCGCCCGAAGCGCGGATCCGTGCTGGCGTCGTCGCTGTCCGTGGCGAAGGCGTGGAGCACGCCGCGCGGCGCGAACCTCTGCGCGAATGCCTTGGGCCCGCCCGGATAGTCGCTCGCGTAGTGCTTGTAGTCGTGGTACTCCGGCTGTTCTTCGACGTTGAGGTGATACAGGTTGCCGAAGAATTCATCGAAGCCATGCGCCGTCGGCAGGTTCTCGTTGTGGTCGCCCAGATGGCTCTTGCCGAAGTGTCCGGTACGGTAGCCAAGGCGCTTGAGCACCTCGGCCAGGCTGGGCGATTCAGCTTTCAGGCCGAGCTTGTCGCCCGGCTGGCCGACCGTGGTCATGCCGGAGCGGATCGGGTATTGCCCGGTGATGAACGCCGCGCGCCCCGCCGTGCAGGACGGCTGCGCATAGTGGTCGGTAAAGCGGATGCCGGCCATGCCGATGCTGTCGATGTTCGGCGTGGTGTACCCCATGGTGCCCATGCCATAAGCGCTGATGTTCTGCCAGCCGATGTCATCGCCCCAGATGACGAGGATGTTCGGCCTGCTGCCCTGGGCCGCGGCGGCAAACGGGCTGGCAACGGCAACGGCCAGTCCCGTCGCGATCGCGGCCAGCGCGCGTTTCATTCGTTCGGTCATGATTCTTCCCGGTGAAGGTGAGGGTCAGGCTTGGCGCAATGCCACCGGCCGCTTCCAGCCCATCCTGCCGCGCAGGGCGCCCAGTTGCCGCAGGGCGCCGGGGCCCTGCACGTACTGGCCGGGAAAGCCCATCGTGCGTAGCATCTGTGCATTCTCCGAAGCGATTCGTCAGGCGGAAAGGCCCGGCAGGCCGCCCGAGATGTATTTCATGCCGTTGTCCTGCGCACGGATGGCCTGGTCCACCCAGGCCTTGATCTGGCCGGCATCCGACAGGCTGATGAAGGAGCCGTCCGGCATGAAGTTCACGTTTGCGCCAATGACCTGGAAGATCACGTCGGTCGGGCCGTCGTTGTCGGCCGGCGTGTTGAACTGGTGGATCGAGCCACCCGGTTCATACAGATAGCAGCCGGCGGTTTGCTTCTGGTCGGGGTACTCGGTGTAGTACCAGCTGCCGCTCATGGTGTAGAAGTGAACCACGCCGGTGTGGAAGTKCAGCGGCAGCGTCAGCCCGGGCGCGAAGCGGGCGCGGATGATCCATACGCCGTTGCAAGGGTCCAGGAACAGCGGGAAGATCTCGATGCCTTCATGGCCGCCGAAGGCCTTCAGGAAGGGGTGCGCGGTGGTGTCGACGTACAGGAGCTTGTCCTGATGGGTGATGGTTTCGGGAAGTGCCATGGTCAGGGTCTCCTGGATCAGAAATTGGTGCGCAGAGCAAAGGTCGATGGCAGTCAATGGCAGGCATAGCCACCGTCGACCACCAGTTCGGTGCCGGTGACATAGGCGGAGTCATCGCTGGCCAGGTACAGGACGGCGCCCGCGACTTCGTCGGGCGTGCCGCGGCGCTTGAGCGGGATCTCGCCGCCGATGCGCATGCGCGAGGCCATCAGCTCGGCTTCGCTCAGGCTGCCGGTGTTGCCGCTGGCGAGCAGCGGCGTATCGATGTAGCCGGGATGCAGGCTGTTGACGCGGATGGCATAGCCTTTTTCGGCGCAGTGCAGCGCCACGGACTTCGACAGAAAGCGAACGCCTGCCTTGGACGCACTGTAGGCGGGCGCCATCGGCTCGCCGCAGATCGCAGTGATCGACGACACGTTGATGATCGAGCCGCCCTTTGCCTTCATCAGCGCGAGCCCATGCTTGCAGCCCAGGAAGACGCTCTTGAGATTGACGTTGAGGATCTTGTCGAAGTCTTCGAGCGTGCAGGTTTCAATGGTCTGGGAGATGGCAATGCCGGCATTGTTCACCAGCACGTCCAGCCGGCCTTCGGCCACGCGGATATGGTCCAGCACGCGCAGCCAGTCGGCTTCCTGCGCGACATCGTGCCGCAGGAAAGCAGCTTGCAGTCCTGCCTGCCTCAGTTCCGCTTCGGCCTGCCGGCCGCCGGTCTCGTTGATATCGGTGAAGAAGACCMGGGCGCCTTCMCGGGCCAGTCGTCGCGAGAAGGCGAGGCCCATGCCCGAGGCGCCGCCGGTGACGAGTGCGATCTTGTCCTGCATTCGCATGGTCGATATGTCCTTGTCTGTCAAAGGTGGGATTTGGCGCGCCTGGTGCGATGGATGAGCACCAATGCCGCGCCGCGTGCTGGCGCAGTGAACCGGTCCGGCGCTGCCGGACGGTGGGTGTCGCTGCGGTAGCCGCGACGACGGGGGTTGTCTCCTGGTTCTTGTCTTTCGGGCGTTGATACGCCACTCGATGGGTAGTAATGCTAAGTGGGCGCGCGCGTCGGTGTTATGGCATATTCGGACAGATAGTTATCATTTCCGGACAACCCAATTCCTTCGCGCCGATGCGTACCGTCAGGCATGTTCCCCGTCACAATGGACCGAGCGTGCAGCTGCTGCTGCAGTTCGGGCTCGACCATGGCTTGTCGGGGGATCGCTGCCTGCAAGGGACCGGCCTGAACTGGCAGCAACTGGCCAACCCGGGCGCCGTGGTGGAAGCGGAGCAGGAGTTGCGGCTGATACGCAACCTTGTGAATGCGCTGGGACATGCCCCGGGCCTGGGCATCGATGCTGGCCTGCGCTACCGGCTGGCGACCTATGGCATCTGGGGGTTTGCGCTGCTGAGTTGCGCCACGCTGCGCCATGCCATCGGCATGGCGGTGCGCTATCTCGATCTCTCGTATCCGTTTCCCGATATCCACACCGAAGTGGTGGGGGACACGCTGGTTTCCACCCTCGACGACAGCAAGGTGCCGGAAGACGTGCGCACGTTTATCGTCGAGCGCGACTGCGCGAGCATGACGAGCATCATGCGCGACCTGATCCACACCACGTTGCCCGTGCAGAGCGTCAGCCTGCGCATGCCGGAGCCTGCCGATGCTCGCCCCTACCTGGCGCTGTTCGGCATMATGCCGCGCTTCGCGGCTGCGGAGAACCGCATCGTCAAGGACGCATCCGGCTATCTTGACCATCCGCTGCCGGGCGCCAGCGCCGAGGTGGCGAGCCAGTGCGAAGCGCAATGCCAGGCGATGCTCGCCCGCCGGCAGGCGCGCGATGGCCTTGCGGGCAAGCTGCGCGACCGCATGGTGGCCCGGCCGGGCCAGTGGCTGGACATGGAGACGCTAGCCGGAGAACTGCATATGACCTCCCGCACATTGCGCCGCCGCCTGGTGGAGGAGGGCACCAGCTTCCGCCAGCTGCAGGAAGAAGTGCGCGAAGCACTGGCCGAGGAGTTGCTCGCCAGCGGCCTGACGCTGGAGCAGGTGGCCGAAGCGCTCGGCTATGGCGAGGTCTCGAATTTCATCCGCGCCTGCCGGCGCTGGAAGGGCGTCACGCCCAACCGGTATCGGGATCGTCTCCGGCAGGCGGGCTGACCAGGGCAAGGGACCGGCGGCGCCGGATCAGCGCGAGCCGCAGTCGATCTCGATGGTGCTGGCGTTGAGATAGCGGTTCTCGACGATGTGCCGCACCAGTCCGGCGAACTCGGCGGCCTTGCCCATGCGGCGCGGGAACAGCATCTTCTCCAGCAAGCCGTCGGCCACCTTCTGCGGCATGGCGGCCGACATGCCGGATTCKAACAGCCCGGGCGCGATCGACATCACGCGTATGCCGTGTTCGGCCAGGTCGCGCGCGATCGGCAGCGTCATGCCGACCACGCCCGCCTTGCTGGCGCTGTATGCGGCCTGTCCCATCTGGCCGATCCTGGCCGCCATCGACGCGGTATTGACGATCACGCCGCGCTCGCCGCCTTCATCCGGGGTATTGGCACTCATCGCCAGCGCCGCATGGCGAATCACGTTGAACGTGCCGGTGAGGTTGACGCCGAGCACCTGGTTCCACAGGTCCATCGGAAAGAGCTGCCCTTTGGACAGCGTCTTGCTCGGGCCCAGCACGCCCGCGCAGTTGACGGCGACATGGACTGCGCCGTGCGCTTGCAGCGCGGCTTGCACGCCGGCCTTGACGCTGGCCTCGTCGGAAACATCCACGGCGATGGCCGTCATCGCCGGGCCCATTGCCTCGGCGAGCCGGGCGGCATCGCGGTCGAAGCCCACCACCGTGGCGCCGGCCGCGGCCAGTGCCTCGCATGTCGCGAATCCCAGGCCGGAAGCGGCACCGGTGACGATAGCGATCTTGTTCTGAAGGTTCATGTCTGAAGATCCTCTGGAAAAAAACGGGGAAGGGCCGCCAGGGCGGCCCTTCCCCCACGCATCAGGCCGCGTCCGTATTGATTTCAACGACCGCGTCGGCGGCGTACGCGCCCTCGCCCTGCGGCATCGCGAAGACCGGGTTCAGGTCGATCGATTGCAGGCGCGGCCCCGCGGCCACGGCGAAGGCCGACAGGCGCGAGAGCGTGCGCGCCAGCGCCGGGATATCCGCGACCGGCCGGCCCCGCGCGCCCAACAGCAGCGGCGCGCCCTTGATCGAACGGATCATGGTTTCGGCCACGTCCTCGCCGAAGGGGCAGCGGTGGAACACCACGTCCTTGAGCACCTCCACGAATACGCCACCGAGACCGAACATGGCGATCGGGCCGAACACCGGGTCGCGGTTGATCCCCATGATGCATTCGACGCCGCCGCCCAGCTGCTTTGCCACCAGCACGCCTTCGATGCGCGCTTCGGGCGCGGCCTTGGCGGCGCGTTCCATCAGCGTGGCAAAGCCACTGCGCACGGCTGCCTCGTCGCTCACGTTCAGCAGCACGCCGCCGATCTCGGACTTGTGCAGGATGTCCGGGGACAGGATCTTCATCACCACCGGGTAGCCGATCTCGCGCGCCGCCAGCACGGCGGTCTCGACCGCGCTGCAGGCGCTCTCCGGCGCGCTGGCGATGCCGGCTTCGGCCAGCAGCTTCTTGCCCTGCGCCTCGCTGGGCGTCTGCGCCGGCAGGGCCACCGGTCCGACCTGCGGCGCGGGCGCCAGCGGCTGCATGGCGAAGGCGCGGCCGAAACGGCCCATGGCGGCGATCGCGGCGACGGCGCGKGTMGGGTCCTCGAACACCGTAAAGCCCTCGGCCTCGTAGTTGCGCAGTACCTCGCGCGGGCCGCGCAGCACCAGCACATAAAGCCGGTCCGGATAAGCGGCGCGCACCCGTGCGAGCTGCTCGCGCAGCACCGGCGCCACCTGGCCCGTGGTGCCGGCATAGCTGAAGAAGCCCAGCACCGTGCGATAGCCGCCTTCGGTGAGCATCATGTCCATGAACGGCTGCACCAGCGTCGGGTCGTTGATGAACTGCGCCGTGGTGTCAACCGGATTGCGCGGGGCGCAGATGGGCAGCCGCTTGAGCAGCGCGGCCTGCGCGGAGGCGGGCATTTCTGGCATCGGCACGCCGTATTCCTCGGCGGCGTCCGACACGATCACGCCGGCGCCACCGCTGACKGTGATCACGCCCAGCGTGTTGTCGGCCGGGAACACGCTGCGCGTGGCCAGCCGGACAATGTCGAGCATTGCTTCGGTGGTGTAGGCGCGCACCACGCCGAGCTCTTGCAGCACGGCATCGACCACCGCATCGTTGCCGGCGATCGACGCGGTGTGCGACTGTGCCGCGGCGCCACCCACCTCGCTGCGGCCGACCTTCATCATCACCACCGGCTTGCGCGCGGCGCGCGCGGCCTTCAGCGCGTCGACAAGGCCGTCGCCATCGTTGATGCCTTCGGAGTAGAGGGCGATCACATCGGTGTTGGGATCGTCCACCATCAGCCTGACGATCTCGCCGAGCGTCAGGTCGGCCTCATTGCCGGTCATGACGATGTTMGACAGGCCGACATCCGAATCCACCATGGCTGATACCAGGTGGCTGCCGTACGCGCCGGACTGGCTGACGATACCGACCCGGCCGGCGCGCACGTCGTCGATGCCAGCCAGTGAGGAGAAGCTGCCGACAAAGCCGGTATGCAGGTTGACGAGGCCGAGCGAATTCGGCCCGAGCAGGCGCATGCCGGTGCGTCGTGCCGCGGCCACCAGCTCGGCCTGCATGGCCACGCCGTCGCCGCCGACTTCGGCAAAGCCGGCGCTGAACAGGATGGCCGCGGGCACGCCGCGTTCGCCCAGTGCGTTCAGCACTTCCAGCACCTGGCCGGAGGGGACGGCCACGATGGCCACGTCAGGGACTTCCGGCAAGGCCGCGACCGAGGGCCAGGCCTGCAGGCCCTGCACTTCACGGCGATTGGGGTTGACCGGCAGGATGCGTCCCGCATAGCCAAGCTTGCGCATGGAGGCGATCGGCCGGCCGCCGATTCGCAATGGATCGTCCGAGGCGCCGATGATGGCGACCGAACGCGGGTTCAACAGTCGTTCCAGGGAGGCAGTCGTATTCATGGATCAGGCTGGCAGGGTTGTGGGCAGGAGGCAGGAACCGCTGGCCGGATCRGGCAAGCGTGAAGGTCGGCAGCGGCGCGCCGCCGTCCGACGGCGAGAAGCGCAGCTGCACCTTCTGGCCGATCCGGACCGTGTCGAGATCGCAATCGACGATCTGCGTCATCATCGTGACGCCTTCGTCCAGCGCGACGTAGGCCATGCAGAACGGCGTCGGACCGGCGCGCCGCGTGACGCTGAACGAATAGATCGTGCCGCGGCCGCTGGCCTGCTTCCAGTGCGTCGTGCCCAGGCAGAACGGGCACAGCGTGCGCGGGTACCAGTGGGGCTTGCCGCAGCTGTCGCAGTGGCGCACCAGCAGGCGGCCTTCGCGCGCGGCGGCCCAGAATTCCGTGTTGTCGGGATGCTCGGCGGGCGCTTTGAATGGGGTAGGGGTGTAGGGTGTGGTCATGGCTGTGCTCGATGCCTGCAGTCAGGCGTTATTCGCGTTCCAGGATGAGGGTGGCGCTGCCGTGGCGCGAGCCCAGCAGGCCGCCGGTGCCCTGTGCCAGCGCCAGTCCGCAGTTCTTGACCTGCACGGCCGGGTGGGCTTCGCCGCGCAGCTGGCGCACGGCCTCGATCACCTTGGTGATGCCGCCGCGGTTGGCCGGGTGGTTGTTGCACAGGCCGCCGCCGTCAGTGTTGAAGGGCAGCTTGCCGATGCCGGAAATCAGGTTGCCGTCGGCGACGAACTTGCCGCCTTCGCCCTTCTTGCAGAAGCCCAGGTCTTCGAGTTGCATCAGCACCGTGATGGTGAAGCTGTCATAAATCGACGCATACTGGATGTCGGCGGGCGTGACGCCGGCTTCGGCGAAGGCTGCCGCACCGGAGGCGCGGGCCGCGGACCAGGTGAGGTCGACCTTGCCGCCCAGCTGGCCCTTCACATGCTCGCCCGCGCCAAGGATCCTGACCTTCGGCCGGTTCAGCTTCGCCGCGATTTCCGGGCGCGCCACGATCAGCGCGCCGCCGCCGTCCGACACCACGCAGCAGTCCAGCTTGTGCAGGGGGTCCGAGATCATCGGCGAGTTCAGCACGTCTTGCACGGTCACCACGTCGCGCAGCATGGCGTTGGGGTTGTGCTGGGCATGGTGCGAAGCAGCCACCTTGATCCACGCCAGCTGTTCGCTGGTGGTGCCGTACTCGTACATATGGCGCATGGCGACCATGGCGTACGAATTGACCGTAAGCGGGCTGTACGGTGCCTCGAAGGGCAGGTCGGGCAGGTTGTCGCCCCAGTTGCGCGGCTTGGTGCCGCTGGAGCCTTCGKAGCGCGGGCGTCCCGCCAGCGTGATCAGCGCCACGTTGCACTTGCCCATGGCGATGGCCTGCGCGGCGTGCGAGACGTGCGCCAGGTAAGAGGAGCCGCCGGTCTCGGTGGAGTCCACGTGGCGCACGTTCAGGCCGAGGTAGTCGACCATGTTCAGCACGCCCAGGCCCGGGGCATCGCCCGCGCAGAAGTAGCCGTCGACGTCGGCCAGTGTCAGGCCGGCGTCTTCCAGCGCGCCCCTGGCGCATTCTGCGTGCAGCTGGGCCACGGTCTTGTCCGGTGCCTTGCGGGTCGGGTGCTCATAGGCGCCGACGATATAGGCCTTGCCTTTGATGCTCATGCTTGCTTCCTTGGGTCAGTAGGGGGGGAGGACAGGTGTTGCTGGCGTGCGGCCGGCAAACGCCGCGTGCGTCATTCCGGCTCGATGCCGGCCAGTGTGATCAGGCGCTTCCACATCTGCTGGTCGGCGACGATGGTCTGKMGCAGCTCGGCGCCGTTCGCGGGAAAGGCCAGGCTGCCGCGCGCGCCGTAGTGCGCGAGCGCCTCCGGCGAGTTCACGAACTCCAGCGTGTACCGCGCGAGCTTGTCGACGACAGCCTGCGGCGTGCCGGCCGGCGCGAACAGGCCGGTCCAGCTGTTCACCGCTGCCGCCGGCATGCCGGCCTCGGCCATGGTGGGCACGTCCTTGAGCTGCGGCATGCGTGCGTTGGCGGTGACCGCCAGCGCGCGCAGCTTGCCCGACTGCACGTGGGGCACCACGGCCGATACCTCGACGACGCCGTAGTCGACCACGCCGCTCATCAGGTCGGGCAGCAGCGTGCTCATGGCCTTGTAGGKAACGCTCACGGCCTGGATCTTCGCGGCGTCGTTGAACGCGGTGAGGATGGTCCGGTAGCCCGTGCTCGAGGTGCCGAAGTTAAGCGTGCCCGGTTTCGCCCTGGCCGCGGCAACCAGGTCGGCCACCGTGCGGTACGGCGAGGTGGCCGGCACGACCAGCGCGACCGGAATCACCGACATGCGCGCGATCGGCACGAAGTCCTTCAGCGGGTCATAGGGCAGCCGCTTGAAGAGGAAGGGGTTGGCGGCCATGGCGCCGGACGCCGAGAGCAGCAGCGTGTAGCCATCCGGCGCGGACTTGGCGACATAGTCGCAGGCCAGGATCATGTTCGCGCCGGGCTTGTTCTCGACCACGAAGCTCTGCCCGAGTTTCTGTCCCAGGTGCCTGGCCAGCAGGCGCGTGTAGTCATCGGCGCCGGTGCCGGCGCTGGTGATCGAGACGATGCGCACCGGCCGCTCCGGATACGCCTGCGCCGCGGCTGGCATTGGCAGCGCGGGCAGGCAGAGCAACGCAAGCAACGTACGCAAAGGCCCGCGGGCCCGTTCTGCAAAACAGCTCATGTCTTCTCCGTGGTTTTCGTAGCGGCCAGGTGCCCGAGGCGGCCCGGCTTGCTGGTAGCGCGCGATGCGCGTCATGCGGCCTCGGCAGCGGCGCCGCGCTGCCGACGCCAGTGATCAGGCGTCCTGCGCGGCCGGCACGCGCCGGTGCACAGGCCACAGCAGCTTCGCCGCCTCGCCGTCCTCGTGGTAGGTGTGGCAGCTGCCGATCAGCACGGGCTTCGGCATGGGCCCGGTGCCCTCGCCCGGCCAGCGGCCTTTGCGCTCGCGGCGGCCGATGGCCATGGTGGTCTGCGTGGCGGTGGTGGCCAGCGGGCCGAGCAGTTCGGTCAGATGGGTGCAGCCGCGCACGCCGCCCACGATCGCCCTGGCCTGCTGGCGGAAGCCGCCGCGGATCTGCAGGCCTATCAGGCMGGCGTAGGCAGACTCGATCGCGCGGCAGTACTCGGTCGGGCCGGTTTCGATCACGGCCTTCACGTCGTGGATCAGCAGCGCCCGGTCCATCGTCACCACGATGCGCATATGGTGGATGGCGCCGCCCGGCGGCACCTGCTTGAACAACAGGTCGGTTCCGGTGGGGCTGAGGTCGCGCAGTTCGKCCTCGATCTCGAGCATGCCATCGCTGCGCTCGTACCCGTGGCAGGTCACCTGTCGCGTGTGGATGGCGGTCCGGTCAGTCGTGCTGGTCATCATGGTCGGGCTCCATGCCCGCGCGCGCGGCGCGGGCGGCAATTCGGTCGGTCGCTTCAGTTCCACGGCTGTGCCGCCGCATGGCGGCGCGGCCGTCTGGCAGCCTGCACGCGCCGGTGCGCGGCCCAGAACAGCACGCGCAAGGGGAAGCCCCGGCCGCCGCTCATGGCCTGCCGGCAGTGTTCCGGCTGCAGTTCCACTGGCACGCCCAGTTCCGCCGCCGACGCGTAGCAGACGATGCGCATGCGGGCATCGCCGCTGCGCATGCGGTCGCACAGCATGGTGTGCAATGCATCGGCATAGGCCGGCCCGCCGGCGCCGCGGGCCGATTGCCTGGCCTTGCGCTGCAGCTGGCTGCTGAACTGGCGCACCTCCTGCAACAGGTCCATGAGCCGCTCCATCGGCGTAAGGGCCTGCGGCGTCTGGCGCGCTGGCGCCGGCCGGCATTGCGGCAGGGATGGCGGGGCCGGGGTGAGGGGTGCGTCGTACTGCATGGGCTGGTCTCGTCGTTGGCAGCCGCTTCTGGCTGGGGGCTGCGGAATCTTCGGAACAGTGTCACGCAGCGGCCCGGCATTCGCCCCCACTCGACCAAGGGGGGCGGACGCGGGATAAGCCACGCGCCGCGGGATAAGCCCCGCTATCAGCGGTACAGGGTGGCGTAGCCCTTCCGGGGGTGCTTTTGGCGCCACCAGGTCACTGCCGTGTCGCGCCGTGCCTGCGCTCAGGTGGAACATATCCGTCATTTCTACGACCACTGGTAGATAAGTACGAAATGGCGTAGTATCTTTAAGTACGGCATTTGGTGGATTGCTCCGAATTCTCGTAGATGAAAGATGAGCGACAAGAACACATCGCACCTCGGCTGCCCGGCACCGTCCCGGAGCACCGGCGCTGAAATGGAGACTGGAAATGCAAAGATCCGTTGTAAAACGGTGCTGGCGCCTGTGTAAGTGGACACTGGCCGCTACCTGTGCCGCGGCATTCGGAGCCGGCGCCCTGGCGTGGGCAGCGCAGCCCGCACAGGCGCAGGGCACCTATCCCGAAAAGCCGGTCACGCTCGTGGTGCCGGGGCCGCCTGGCGGCATCACCGACCAGCTGGGCAGGCTGGTAGCAGCGCGCATGACGCGTGATGCCGGCATCCGCGTCATTGTCGACAACCGTCCCGGCGCGGGCGGCAACCTGGCCACCGAACTGGCGGCGCGCGCCGAGCCGGACGGATACACGGTGCTGATGGGCACGCAAGGGACCATGGCGAGCAACCAGTACCTGTACAAGGCGCTGCKCTTCGATCCGGCCAGGGACTTCGTCGCCGCGCAGGGGCTGGTTTCCATTCCCAATGTACTGGTCGTGAACAGCCGGCTGCCGTACCAGTCCGTCGGGGAGCTGGTCGGTTTTGCCAAGGCCAATCCCGGCAAGCTGACCGTGTCTTCCGCCGGCAACGGCACCGGCACGCACCTGGCCGCCGAGCTGTTCCAGGCGCAGGCCGGCGTCAGGTTTGTGCATGTCCCGTACAAGGGCAGCGCGCCGTCCATCAATGACCTGCTGGCCGGGCAGGTCGACATGACCTTCGACTATCCGGCGTCCACGCTGGCGCAGATCCAGGCCGGCAAGCTGCGCGCGCTGGCAGTAACGGGCGCCACGCGCCTGCCGGCGCTGCCGCAGGTGCCCACCATCGCGCAGGCCGGCTACCCCGAGGCGGAGTCCACTTCGTGGATCGGCCTGTTCTTCCCGGCGCGCACGCCGGCCGCTGTCGTAGCCAGGTGGCAGGCCGGCATCGGCCGCATGCTGCAGGACCCGGCGGCCGTCGATGCCATCCACAAGATGGGTGGCGTGCCGCTGCCGATGTCCGCTCAGCCGTTCGCTGACTTCGTCAAGGCCGAGCGCAGCAAATGGAAGGCCACCATCCAGCGCTCGGGCGCCACCATCGACTGACCGATATCGGCCCTGGAGATGACAGGTCCAGGGCGCAAGCAGAGGAGACTGAAGACAATGTTGAACCATCGCCACCCAGCCACGGAGGCCGCCCTGACGCACGGCATGCCCGCTACGTCGCCTCGCTACCGTGATGCCGCGCTGCGCACGGCMGACGCCATCCATGTGGCGCGGCCGGACGGCACGCTGCTGCTGCGCGCGGCCACCGAGCCGGTGCCATCCCCMCATCTGGGGTTCAGCGGCTTCGTGCAGGGCTGGGCGCAGCAGCGCGCCGCGCAGACTGCGCTGGCCCAGCGCGACAGCGCCGGCGCGTGGCGCATTCTGTCCTGGGGCGATTTTCACCGGCAGATGCTGGCCGTGGCGGCCGGCTTGCTGGAGATGGGCCTGTCGCGCCAGCAGCCGCTGATGATCCTTTCCGGCAATTCGATCGAGCATGCGCTGCTGGTCGCGGCCGCCGAATATGCMGGCATCCCTTGTGCCGCGACCTCCGCCGCGTATTCGCTGCAGAGCAAGGACTTCGTGCGGCTCAGGGATATCCACCAGCTGCTGGCGCCAGCGGCGGTTTTCGTGCAGTCGGCGCCGCAGTTTGCGCGTGCGCTGGATGCGCTGGCGGTGCCGGCCCGGGCGGTCATCGCGGTGGAGGGCGCGGCCGCGGGGCAGGTGGCATGGGAGGCGCTGCGCGAAACCGCGCTGACGCCRCAGCGCCTGGCGCGGCTCGAGGCCGCGCATGCCGCGGTGCGGCCCGAGCATACCGCGCGCATCTTCTTCACCTCGGGTTCCACCGGTGTGCCGAAGGGCGTGGAGATCTCCTACGCCAGCATCCAGGCCCTGATYGGCCAGTTCCTGTTCGCGCATGCCGCGCCGGTCTACCAGGGCGCGGTGGTGCTGGACTGGCTGCCGTGGAGCCATGTCTTCGGCGGTGTCGGCAACCTCGGCCGTGCCTTTGTGCTGGGTGCTTCCTACTACATCGACGACGGGCGTCCGGTGGCGGGCCAGTTCGCGCGCACGCTGCAGAACCTGCGCGAGGTGTCGCCGACCATGTTCGCCACCGTGCCGGCGGCATGGGCCATGCTGGTGACCGAGCTGGAGCGCGATGACGAACTGGMCCGCGCCTTCTTTGCGAGGCTGATGTTCGTCAGCTTCGGCGGCGCCAGCCTGCCGGCCGACGTCTATGCGCGCTTCCAGGGCCTGGCCGAGCGCATCACCGGCGAGCGCATCCTGTTCACCAGTGGCTTCGGTGCCACCGAGACCACCGCGATGGGCCTGAACTTCAGCCGGCCGACCGACGAGACCGGCAACCTCGGCATGCCGGCGCCCGGCGTCGAAGTCAAGCTGGTGCCGCTCGATGGCGGCGACGGCCGCTATGAAATCCGCATGCGCGGCCGCAATCTGTTCAAGGGCTACCTCGRTCGCGCGGACCTGACCGGAGCCGCCTTCGACGAAGAGGGCTTCTACTGCATGGGCGATGCCGTGCGGCTGGCGGTGGCGCACGCGCCGGCCGAAGGGCTGCGCTATGCCGGGCGCTGCGTGGAGGACTTCAAGCTGGTCAACGGCACCTGGGTGCGCACCGGCGCCGTGCGCGTGGCGCTGCTCGAGCAATGCGCGCCCCTGCTGACCGACGCGGTGATCTGCGGCCATGACCGGGGCTACGTGGCGGCGCTGGCATGGCCCAACGTGGTGGCCTGCCAGGCGCTGGCACCCGAACTGGCCGCCCTGGGCGCCGCGGCGCTGGTATCGCATCCGCTGGTGCTGCAGGCCGTGCAACAGCGCTTGCGCAACGGCGCCGGTGGCGGCGTCAGCCAACAGGTGCGCCGCGTGCTGCTGATGGCCGAGCCGGCGTCGATCGATGCCAATGAAGTGGCCGACAAGGGCTACATCAACCAGGCCACCACGCGCGAACGCCGCAAGCCGCTGATCGAAACGCTGTACCAGGAGCCCGTGCCCGCCGCCGTTGCGGCACAGGGCTGAGGCGCCGAAGCGTCCTGCCGGCGGTGCGCCAACGCACCGCTATCGCATTTCCATGGCTCCAAGCCATCGTCAATCCGCAGAGGCTGTCCATGCGTGTTGCCCCCCGAATCACCCTGACGGAGCAGGAACGCTCCGATCTCGAGGCGCTGACCCGCGCCGCCGACGCGCCGGCCCGGCTGGCGCAGCGCGCGCGCATCATCCTGCTGGCCGCCGATGGCGAGCAGAACAAGGAAATTGCACCGCAACTCGGCGTCGGCCGGGCACAGGTGGCACGCTGGCGCGAGCGCTTTGTGATGGCGGGACTGGGCGGGATCCTGCAGGACCTGCCGCGCGGCGCGCCGCCGGTGAAGGTGGATGTTGCCCGCCTGGCGATGCTGACCCATTGCGAGAACGCAGAAGCGCCACGCAGCTGGAGCACCCGCACCCTTGCCGCCGAACTCGGCGTGAGCGCGGCCAGCGTCTCGCGCCACTGGCGCGCGGCAGGCCTCAAGCCCGGCGCCAGCCGTCACGGCTACGGCATGCCGGCGCAGGAGCTTGCCGGCGCCGCGCCGCAACGGATCGCCCCGGGCGGCGTGGTTCCCCCCGACGCCAGCGCCGKGGATGGCATGGCACCATCCGTCATGAGGCAGGAAGTCATTGCCCTCCATGCCGCGCCGCACGTCCATGCGCTGGTGCTGTCGATCGCAGACGCGGGCGACAGCGATGTGGCCGTGCCGCCCGCGCGGCAGGGCGCTTGCCACATGCGTTCGCTGCCGGCCCATCAGCGCAGCCTCGCGGTCTCGCTGATGACGGCGCTGACGATGCTGGACGGCAGCCTGCCCGATGCGCCGGCAGGTATCGTCCGCGATGAGGCATGGCCGACGTTCCTGCACCGGGCCGACGCCGCGGCGGGGCCCGGATGCCGGCTGCTGGTGCTGGCGGTCAGCCATGCCGGCCACTACGATGCATCGTTGCAGCATTGGTTGCGGCAGCATCCGCGCATCAGCGTGCAGCTCGCGCCCAGCGTGGCGAGCTGGCTGCGCCTGGTGCAGCGCTTCCTGCGCGATGCGCAGGGCCAGGGGCCGGGGGGCGTCCCGGCCGGCTTTCCCGCCGGCATTCCCGAACTGCTCGCGGCCATCGAGTCCGCCATGCAGACCGGCACGGGCACCGCGTATCAATGGATCCGCGGCTCGGCTGACGCGGGGCACGTGCCCGCCGCCGCCGGCCCGACCGGATTGCTGGCGGATGCGTCATCCGCAGAGCGCTTGCCGGGAACGGGCGGCACCGCGGTGCCTGCGCCTGAGTGGCGACCCATTGCCAGCATCAGGGTGCAGCCGCCGCGCGGCGCACGCCAGCTCATGCCGCGCGAGGCGCTGCTGAACCGGCTGCTTGAAGCGCGCCGCCAGCKCTGCGTGGTGATCCAGGGCCATGCCGGCAGTGGCAAGACCAGCACCCTGATGGCGTGGMGCAAGGCCATCCTGCCGCTCGGGTATGACGTGTGCTGGCTGTCGCTGGCGGCGGAGGACAACGAGCCCGCCCGTTTCTTCGACTACCTGCTGGCCAGCATCGGCGAAGCCGACCCCGGCGCCGCCGCCGCCGCCGCGCAGGTGGTCGGCGCCGATTGCAGCGAGGCCGCCATCGAACTCTKGGTGATCACGCTGGTCCAGGCGCTGGCCCAGCGACAGCGCGCGCTGGTGCTGATGATCGATGACCTGCACCAGATCGCCGACACGCGCGTGCTGCAGGCGCTGCAATGGCTCCTGGACTATGCGCCGCCACCGCTGCACCTGGTGTTCAGCTCGCGCAGCGCGCCGGAGCTGTCGATGGAGCGGCTGCGCCTGCAGGGCACGGTGGCGGAGTTCGGCATGCGCGACCTGCGCTTTACGCAGGACGAGTCGGAACGCTTCCTGCGCGAGCAGCTCGGCGCCATCGGCAGCAGCGATGCCGCTGCGCTGCATGCGCTCACGGACGGCTGGGTGGCGGGGCTGCAGCTCTTTKCCGTCGACCTGCGCACGCGGCAGGGCGGCAGGTCCGCGCTGACGCGCATGCAGGATACCGGCGCATTTGCCGGCTATTTCGGGCGCGAGRTGCTGGCGCGGCTGGCACCGGCCGACCTGGACATGCTGGTCAGCGTGGCCATCTGCCAGCGCTTCAGCGCACCGCTTTGCGCGGACATTGTCGGGCCCCTTGCGGGCATTGCCCAGATCCAGTCCCGGCTGGGCCGGCTGGTGGCCGACCATCTGTTCATCACCTCGGAAGACGGTGCCGACCACGAGACGTGGTACCGCATCCATCCATTGCTGCGTGAAACGCTGCTCGACCGCCTGGCCGGCCGCGGCGAGGCCGGGCAGCGCGCGCTGCACGCCGCGGCATGGCGCTGGTTCGAGCGCCGCGGGCACCTGGACGAGGCCGTGTTCCATGCCGTCAGCGCCGGCCACGCCGACATGGCGGCGGGCATGGTCGAAGGCTGCGCGCACGCGCTGCTGTCGCGCGGCAAGCTGCACCAGGTGGCGGGGCTGATGCGCATGCTGCCGACGGAGCAGGTGGAGGGGCGTTTCGGCCTGCATGTCGTCAATGCCTATCTGCAGCTCTACGCCCGGGATTTCGACCAGTTGCAGCGCAGCCTGGACCAGATGGAATMGCAGCAGGACCGGCTGGATGCGCGCGAGTGCTACACGCTGTGCCTGTTGCGGGCTGGGCTGGCCCTGCAACTGGATAACACCGACGCGGCGACGGCCATGCTGCCGCGCCTGTGGGACGTGCCGGACGACATCGATGATTTTGCCTGGCATTCGCGTGGCAATGTGTTGTCATGGCTTCTCACCGCGCGCGGCGACTACGGCCTGGCCCGCAGCGTGCTGGAAGAAGCCGAGATGCGCACCGGCGCGCCGCGCAGCGGCCAGCTCGGCCGCTGCATCCATGCCATCAGCCTGGCGCGCGAGGGCAAGCTCAAGCTGGCCGGCAAGATCGTACGCGAGGTGATGGAAGAAGCCGAGCGCCACGGTGCCGCCTACGTTGGCCTGGCCTGCATGGCCGCCGGGCTGCTGGCCGATACCCTGTATGAGCTGAACGAAACCGAGGCAGCCTGCCAGTTGCTCGAGCCGCGCATCGAGGTGCTCGAGCGCGTGTCGCTGCCGGAGATCGTGCTGCGCGCTTGCCTGGTGCTGTCCAATGCGCACTGGCTCGCGGGCCGCCATGCGCAGGCGCTGGCTTACCTGGACCGGCTCGAGGCGTATGCGGTGCGCTACGGCCTGGACCGGCTGCTTGCCGAGGCGCTGGTGCTGCGGCTGCGCCGCCATCTGCAGCGCGACGAGATGGAGCGCGCCAATGTGGTGCTGGAGTGCATCCAGGGCCTGGCGGAGCGCTATGCCGGGGCCGGCCCGGAGCGGGCGGCCCAGACTGCGCGGGCGGCCGCGCGCGCCGGCGTCGACATGGCGCTGCACACCAAGGACTATGCCAACGCGATCGAGCGCATCCAGCTCTTGCTCGCCGGCAGCGAGCAGGCGCTGGGCGCGGTCAGCCTGCGGCTGCAGCTCGCCATCGCGCGCCTGGGCCTCGGCGAGGCGCAGGCCGCGCGCCAGGACTTCGTCCACGCCGTGCGCGAAGGCCACCGGCTCGGGCTGACACGGACGCTTCTCGATGTCCTGGAAGGCACGCCCGACCGGTTCAGCCGCCTTGTCCATGACGCCGTGGGCGAGCCCGTGCTGGCGTTCTACGTCGAGCGCCTGCAGCAGGCGTCGGGCAGCGCCGCGGCGCGGCAGGAACAGGTGCCCGACAGCGGGGCCGCGAGCCCCATGGCCGCGTTGAGCGAGCGCGAGCGCGAGATCCTGGTGCTGGTGGCGCAGGCGATGTCAAACAAGAAGATTGCCAAGGTGCTCAATGTCTCGGCCGAGACCGTMAAATGGCATCTCAAGAACATCTACGCCAAGCTCGGTGTCGGCGGCCGCGGCGGGGCGGCAGCGCGCATGCGCGACCTGAGCGCCACGGTGCCGGCGCAGGCGTGATTGCGCGGGGGGCAGCGCTGTATCCCGCTCCATAAGCACCGTTCTGGAGMGCCCCCCGGGTTGGGGAGTGCTCGCCGGCGTGCCGGCCGCAATCATGTTCACCGAGGCAGCAACCCATCCAGCCTGCCGATAGCCTGAACAAATMGATCCATTCTGGAGTATCAAACATGAGCTTGCTCGAAGGGAAAGTCATCATCGTGACCGGCGCGGGTGCCGGCGTAGGCAAGGGGATTGCGCAGGAAGCCGCGCGCCAGGGCGCCCKGGTGATCGTCAACGACCTCGGCGTCAATATCKATGGCTCCGGCGGCAGCGCCGGACCGGCCCAGCAGGCCGTCGACGAGATCCGCGCGGCCGGCGGCGAGGCCGCCGCCAATACCGACAGCGTGGCCGACTGGGCCTCGGCGCAGAAGATCGTGCAACAGGCGCTGGACCTGTACGGCCGCGTCGACGGCGTGGTCAACAATGCCGGCAACCTGCGCGACATCATCTTCCACAAGATGAGCGAGGACGACTTCGACGCCGTGATCCGCGTGCACCTGAAGGGCAGCTGGAATGTCTCGCGCGCCGTCGCGCCGCACTTCAAGGCGCAGGAGGGCGGCGCCTTCGTGCACATGACCTCCACCTCCGGACTGATCGGCAACTTCGGCCAGGCCAACTACGCGGCGGCCAAGCTCGGCATCGTCGGCCTGTCCAAGTCMATCGCCGTGGACATGCAGAAGTTCAATGTGCGCTMGAACTGCATCGCGCCGTTCGCGTTCACGCGCATGGTCGGCAGCATCCCGACCAACACGCCGGAAGCGGCCGAGCGCATGAAGATCAATATGCGCCTCGAAGCCGGCAAGATCGCGCCGTTCACGCTCGCGCTGCTGACGGATCAGGCAAAGCAGGTTACCGGCCAGATCTTCGGCGTGCGCAACAACGAGGTCTACCTGTTCTCGCAGCCGCGCCCGATCCGCACCGCCCACAACAGCGAAGGCTGGACCGTGGAGTCGTGCGTGGAGCGCGCCATCCCGATGTTCGAGGGCTCGTTCTTCAAGCTGGACCTGTCGCGCGATGTGTTCGGCTGGGACCCGGTCTGACCACCAGCCCTGAAGCCGACGCGGCGGCAATCGCCCTGGCGGGCCTGCCAGCCGCGTCCGAGGAGACAAAGCATGGATTTTCAACGTGACCTGGGCCTGGAGGCCTTCCGCGAGCGGGTTCGCGCCTTCCTGCGCGAGAACCTGCCCGCCGGACTGAGCGGGCGCATCCGCATCGGCACGCGCTCGCCCAAGCCGGAGCTCACGCGCTGGCAGCGCATCCTGAACGAGAAGGGGTGGGGCGCGCCTTACTGGGCCACCGAGCATGGCGGCACCGGCTGGAGCGTGATGCAGCGCCTGGTATTCGACGAGGAATGCACGGCGGTCGGCGCGCCGTCGCAGGACACCGGCGCGCAGAAGCTGCTTGGCCCGGTGCTGAACGCTTTCGGCTCGCCCGAGCAGAAGGCCGAGCACCTGCCGCATATCTTCAGCGGCGCACGGCAGTGGTGCCAGGGCTTCTCCGAGCCGGGCTCCGGCTCCGACCTGGCATCGCTGCGCACCAGCGCCGTGCGCGACGGCGACCACTACGTGGTCAACGGCCAGAAGATCTGGACCAGCTACGCGCACCGCGCGGACTGGATCTTCCTGCTGGTGCGCACCGATACCGAGGTCAGGAAGCAGGCCGGCATCAGCTTCCTGCTGGTCGACATGAAGACGCCGGGCATCACCGTGCGCCCGATCGTCACCATCGATGGCTGCCACCACCTGAACGAGACCTTCTTCGACAACGTGCGCGTACCGGTGAAGAACCTGGTGGGCGCCGAGGGCGAAGGCTGGAAGATCACCAAGTTCCTGCTCAACAACGAACACGCCACCGCCGCCGACCTGCCGATGCTGCGCCGCTACCTGACGCAGATCCGCGCGCTGGCAACGCACCGCCATCCGGGCGGCAGCATGCTGCTGGAGCGCCATGAGTTTGCGCTGCAGCTGGCTCGCTTCGAGGCGGAGCTTGCCGCGATTGCCACGCTGGTGCAGCGCGTGGCGGCGCTCGAAGAGGACCACAGTCCCGCCGCGCATGCGATGGGATCGATCCTGAAGATCCGCGGCACCGAGCTGCAGCAGAAGATGAGCTGCTTCCTGTCCGAAGCGCTGGGGGATCACGGCGCCGTGGCATATCCGACGCCGCAGGACGGGGATGCCGCGGCGCCGCTGCCGGGCCAGGACGTCGCCCGCGGCATCACCAACGAGATGTTCTTCCGCCGTGCCTCGACGATCTATGGCGGTACCAGTGAGGTGCAGCGTTCCATCATCGCAAAGTCAATGTTCCAACTCTGAAGGCACTGACCGATCATGAATTTCAATTTGACTGACGAACAGCGCTTGCTGCAGGACAGCGTGCGCCGCTTTGTCGACAGGGACTACGCCTTCGAGGCGCGCACGGCGCGGGTCAAGTCCGCCGAGACCTKCAACGCCCGGCACTGGGCGACCTTTGCCGACAACGGCTGGCTCGCGGCGGCGCTGCCGGAGGCGGCCGGGGGGCTKGGCGGCTCGATCATCGATACCGTGCTGATCGCCACTGAACTAGGCCGCGGCCTGGTGGTGGAGCCCTACCTCGGCAGCGCGGTGCTGGCGGCACAGACCCTGGCGGCGGCCGCCAGCCCCGCGCAGCTGGACGCCTTGGTGCCAGCGCTGGCGGACGGGTCGCGCCGCTTCGCACTGGCCTACAGCGAAGCGGAGTCGCGCGGTCTGCCGGAACCTGTGGCGATGCGCGCCGAACCGGCGCCCGGCGGCTACCACCTGCAGGGCACCAAGACGCTGGTGCTCGGGGGCGGCGATGCCGATGCCTTTATCGTGTCAGCGGTGCTGCCCGGCAAGTCCGGCTCGGTCGGGCTGTGCAGCCTGTTCCTGGTGCCGGCCGACGCTGCCGGCGTGCAGGCGGTGGCCTTGCCGCTGCATGACGGCAGCCGGGCCGCGGAGGTGACGTTCCGCCAGGTGTTCGTCCCGGCCGACGCGCTGCTCGGCGACGCCGGCGGCGCACAGGCTGCGCTGCGCCACGGCCTCACGCACGGCATCGCCGCGCTGTGCGCCGAGCTGATCGGCGGCATGGAGAAGACGATCGAGATCACGGCCGAGTACCTCAAGGTGCGCAAGCAGTTCGGCGTGCCCATCGGCAGTTTCCAGGCGCTGCAGCACCGCATGGCGGACATGGCAGCCGAACTCGAAGTGGCGCGCTCGATGCTGTACGCGCTGCTGGCCTCGATCGAGAACGACGGCGAGGCCGAGCTGGCCCGCACGGTGTCGCAGGCCAAAGCCCTGATCGGCCGCGCCGCGCGCTATGTCAGCGGGCAGGGCATCCAGCTGCACGGCGGCATCGGCATGACCGAGGAGTACACCGTGGGCCATTACTTCAAACGCGCTGTGGTGGCGGACGTGCTGTTCGGCAACGCAGACCTGCATGAGGCTTGCAACGCGCGCGCGCTGCAAGCATCCCTGGGCGAAGAGGAAACGCAAGCATGAAGATCTACGAGAACATCAGTGACCTGAAGCCGCTGGTCGGCGAATCCATCGGGACCAGCGAATGGCTGGTGCTGGAGCAGGATCGCATCAACCTGTTTGCCGATGCGACCGGCGATCACCAGTGGATCCACGTCGACACCGAACGTGCCAAGAGCGGGCCGTTCGGCGCGCCGATCGCGCACGGGTTCCTCACGCTGAGCCTGCTGCCGGCGTTTTCGCATACCGCCTACAAGATCAGGAACAGCAGCACCGGGGTCAACTACGGCCTGGACAAGGTGCGATTTCCCGCGCCGGTTCCGGTMGGCAGCCTGCTGCGCGCGCATTTCAGGCTGGTGTCGTTCGACCCGCTGGACAACGGTGGCGCGCAGCTCAAGCTGGAGATGCTMGTGGAGCGCGAAGGCGGCAGCAAGCCGGTCTGCATTGCGGAATCGATTATGAGGCGGTATCCCTGAGCATCGGGMTGACGGACGGAACTTCGCGTCCTCCCAGCATGAAAACCGGCGCCCGTGCGGCGCCGTTTTTTCCTATAAGACCCGCTGCCCCGCGGGGCAGTACACACGAGGAGGAGACACCATGCACCATGGCATTTCACCGCTGCGACGCCGGATCCTGGCCGCCGCCGCCAGCGGCATGCTGGCGGCGCTCGCAACGCCGGCCGGCGCGCAGGCACAGCGCTACCCCGAGCACGTCATCAAGATCGTGTCCGTGGCGAGTCCTGGCACCGGCATCGATGACTACACCCGCCTGCTGGCGAAGTTCCTTGCCCAGAAGCTGGGGCAGAGCGTAGTGKTGGAGAACCGGCCCGGCGCCAACATGATCATTGCCAGTGACTATGTGGCCAAGGCGGCGCCGGACGGCTACACGCTGCTGCTGACCGCATCCAGCGCGATGTCGGCCAACCCCTATCTCTTCAAGCAACTGCCGTACAACCCCGGCAAGGACTTTGTCCCGGTCGCGCGGATGTCGTCGTTGCCGGTCGCGCTGGTGGTGGGCGCAAGTGCGCCGTACAAGTCGGTGACGGAGCTCGTCAACGCGGCACGCGCCCGGCCCGGCAAGCTCAACGGCGCCAGCAGCAGCACMGGCTACCGGCTGATGGCGGCGGCGTTCGCGGAGGCGGCGGGCATCAAGACGACGGATGTGCCCTACAAKGCGACCGCGACACTGTTGCCTGACCTGATCGGCGGCAACGTGGATTTCGCCATGGTCGAGTTCACGGCGGCGATGCCGCTGATCCAGTCGAACAAGCTGCGTGCGCTGGCCGTGCTCAGTCCGCGGCGCGTCACGCTGATGCCGGATGTGCCGACCTTGTCCGAAGCCGGCATGCAGAACAGCCCGGTGGTGGAGGCGGTGTCGCGCATCAACTGGAGCGGGCTGTTCGCCCCTGCGGGCACGCCGGCGCCGATCGTGGACAGGCTTGCCAGGCTTACGCTGGAGTTCGTCGCCTCGCCGGAGGCGATGACGCACTATGCCAGCCGCGGCAGCCTGCCCAACCCCGGCACCGGGGCCGAGCTGGGCAAGTCCGTGGTGGCGGACCAGCKGACGTGGAAGCAACTGATCGCAGCGGCCGGCATGCAGCCCGAATAGCCGTTCCCGCMAACGGCCGCCTTCCCGGCCTTCCAGCGCATTGCGCGCTGTTCGCAGGAGTCCTTCGGGCGGCATGCCGAAGGACTCCTTTGCCTTGTGCGGCGTCAGAAACTGAACAGCGACCTGGCGATGATGGAGCGCTKGACTTCGCTGGTGCCGCCGTAGATGGTGGTGGCGCGGCGGAAGAACATCTCGGCGGCCATGCCCTGCGCGGTGTGCGCCATGGGCAGCGGCGGCCGCMGTGCATCCGCTTCGGCGTGGGTGCCCGGATACGCGACGGCACCGTGATCGCCCAGCGTTTCGACGAGGAACTCGCTCATCCGTTGCTGCAGTTCGGTGCCGCGGATCTTCAGCATGGAGCCCATCGCATGGGCCGCCGGGCTGTGGTCCTGCTCCATCGCCGCCACGCGCTGGACCATGATGGTGATGGCTTTTAGCTCGGCCTCATAGCGTGCCAGGCGCAGCAGGAACGCGTGCCGGCCGGCCAGCGTCGCGCCGCCTGCCCGCGCGGTGTGCGACAGCGACCGGATCTGGCCCTGCAGGCGCCGCAGCGTGGGCAGGTCGGCGGTGGAGGCGTGTTCGTTGTTGAGGAGGAACTTGGTGATCTTCCAGCCTTCGCCTTCGGCGCCCACCAGGTTCTTCACCGGCACGCGCACGTTGTCGAAGAAGGTCTCGTTCAGGTGGTGGCAGCCGTCGATGCTGATGATCGGACGCACGGTGATGCCCGGCGTCTTCATGTCGACCAGCAGGAAGCTGATGCCGGCCTGCTTCCTGGCGCTGGCATCGGTGCGCACCAGCAGGAAGATCCAGTCCGCATGATGGGCATAGCTGGTCCAGATCTTCTGGCCGTTGACCACGTAGTGCTCTGCGTMGCGCACGGCGCTGGTGCGCAGCGATGCCAGGTCGGAGCCGGAACCCGGTTCGGAGAAGCCCTGGCACCAGAGGCGCTCGCCGCTGAAGATCGGCGGGAGGTGCTCGGCCTTCTGCTCCGGCGTGGCGAAATGGTTCAGCACCGGGCCCACCAGCTTCTGCGCGAACGAATCCTGCGAAGGGGCGCCGGCCGCTGCGCATTCCTCGTCGAATACCAGGCGCTGCGGCACGCTCCAGCCGGTGCCGCCATGCTCGTTCGCCCAGTAGGGCGCACCCCAGCCCTGGGCAGCGAGGATGCGCTGCCAGCGCACCACGTCTGCACGTGGCGAGCGCAGGCCGTCCTTGCGGCGCGGCAGGTCGGCCGGCAGGTGATGGCGCAGGAAGCCGCGCACCTCCTGGCGGAACGCATCGAGATTGGGGTCGGGGGCAAAGTTCATGAAGGCTCTCCAGTGGATCGGCGGCCCGCGGGGCTCGCCTGCATTTCCGATGCCTTCCACATTAAGCGGGAGCCGCTCCGGCATCGCCCCCCACCACTGGGGGCGATGCGCGCGCATAGGCGCCGGTTCATCKGCAACGCGCGCCTGGCCCCCTTTGATGAGGGGKGCGGTGCGGCGGTGCGGCGCGCCACACTGCTGGCATGGGCTACACGGCGCGCGCGCGCTGCCGGCGAGCCGCGCGCTTATCCACTCCCCGGAGGACACACGACGATGCAGGCCCAGCAGATMCCATTGCGCCACAGCCACCTGGCCATTGACGACGGCGTGGCGGTATTCACGCACCAGCGTCCGGCGTCGCRCAACGCCCTGACGCTGCAGATGCGCMAGGATTATCACGACATGCTCGACCGCGTGGAGGATGACCGCAGCATTCGCGCACTGATCCTGACCGGCTCCGGCGGCAGCTTCTGCGCGGGCGGGGACCTGAAATCGATCCAGGCGATCTTCTCCAGCCCCGACCCCTCGGCGCGCGCACCGGAKGCGATGCGCCGTCGGCTGCAGGACATCCACAAATGGCTGCGGCGGCTGCGCGACCTCGAGATCCCCGTGATCGCGGCGGTGGACGGGCCGGCCGCGGGCGCGGGCTTTTCGCTGGCCCTGGCGGCGGATTTCGTGCTGGCGTCGGAGCGCGCTTCGTTMTGCATGTCGTTCGCCAAGGTCGGATTGCTGCCCGACATGGGTTCGCTCTATGCGCTGCCGCGGGCCGTGGGGATGATGCTGGCCAAGGAACTGATGTTCACCGGGCGGCGCCTTGCAGTGACCGATGCGCAGCGCTGCGGCATCGTGCATGCGGTCCATCCGGCCGACCAGCTCGACGCGCAGGCGCGCCGGTTCGCGCAGCGCTTCGTGGACGCGCCGCAGGAAGCGCTGGCGCTGATGAAGCGCGCGCTCAACCGGACTTTCGAAAGTTCCTACGACACCTTGCTCGACCTGGAATGCCAGGCGCAGGCGCTGGCGTCGGCGGTGCCGTACTACGCCGAGGCGGTGGACGCGTTCCTGCAGGGCAAGCCGGCGCGCTTCGACTGGGATCGCGATACGCGTGCCTGATGGGCGCGCGGCCGGCGCTTGCGCATCAAACCGACCATAAGGCCGCGCCGTGTCGGCGCATATCTGCCMGCTGCCGGCGGCCCGTTTCGCGAGAGATGGTGTGTAAGCCGGCGCGGGCGCGGTTCGCAGCGCCGCAACCAGGCTGTCTCCACGCCCGTCACGGTCAAATGTGGCGGGGTGTTCGCTCCGGCGTGATGCCGGAGCTTTTTTTTGCCCATGGCCGGCGCCCTGGCCTTCCGCCCGCCGGTTTTGTCGCCCCTCGACATGAGGGGGGGGTGTGGGGAGGGCCAACGCCTCCCGACAGGGGGGCGCTAGTTGTCCCTGCAGTGTTCTCCTTGCAAGTGCGCACACGGCAAGCCGTTGTGCGCCGCGCTTCAGGAGGAGGCGTGGCCCGCACCAGACGGGGCGCGGCAGGCTTGCGTCTGGCGCAGATGACTTATATGGAGAAGACAAGAGATGAAGAAGACAATTTTCGCCCTGGCGGCCCTTGGCGCCCTTGGCGGATTTAGTGCGGGAGCGCGGGCGGATTCGAGCGTGACGCTGTACGGCGTGATCGACGGCTCTATCGAATACGTCAATCGCGTCGCGTCTGCGCAGCCTACGGTCGTGAACGGACAACCCGTCTCTGCCACCACTGGCGGCAGCCGTGTGTCGATGCCAACGCTGGGTGGCCTTTCGCCATCGCGCTGGGGCTTGCGCGGTATCGAGGATCTCGGTGCCGGCAATAGCGCCATATTCGTGCTGGAAGACGGCTTCGCCCCGGATACCGGCGTCGCGCAATCAGGTCGGCTGTTCGGACGCCAGGCCTTCGTCGGACTGCAGAACAGCGCTTACGGCAAACTGATGCTGGGCMGCCAGTACACGTCCTTCTTCGAGGGCATGGCCAACTTCGCGCCGATGCGTTTCGCCACGACTTATGAACCGGTGGCGTGGCAGCTCGGCACCAACTACCGTGAAGACAATGTGGTCAAGTACGTCGGCCAGTTCGGCCCGCTGCAGGCCGCGGCGCACTATTCGTTCGGCGTAGGCGTGCCGGCGATCGGCTCGACGCCGCTGGCCAACAGCGGCAGCGGCGAAACCCCGGGATCGTTCCGCGACAACAATGGCTACGGCGCTTCGCTGACCTACCTGAGCAACGGCTTCGGCGCCACCATCGCCTATGACCAGTGGCATCCGACGGTGACCTCCGGCCAGCAAGGCAACAGCCGCAAGGCAGGCKGTGCGGTGAGCTACGCCACCGGCCCGTTCAAGGCGATGATGGGCTACCGCTGGGCCAAGGTGGACTTCGCCAACGGCAATACGCTGGCGCGCGACGACTACTACTGGACTGGCGTCAACTACCAGGCTACCAGCGCACTGGGCCTGTCGCTGGCCTACTACTACGCCGACTTCAAGCGCCTCAGCCTGGGCCCGACCGCAGCCGCCAGCAATCCGGCCAATCCGTGGCAGGTCTCGTTCCTGGCTGACTACAGCCTGTCCAAGCGCACCGATGTCTATGTGTCTGTGGCCTACTCGCGCAATGCGGGCCTGAACTTCGATTCGTCGCAGACGCTGTTCCTGTACGGCTATCCGATGATGGCCGGGCAGAAGGGCATGGTCGGTGTGACCACAGGCATTCGTCACGTCTTCTGACGGCTCCTGGCGGCCACATGCAGTAACGGCGGGGAACCTGCGACAGCGGCGTTTCCCGCGCTTATCCGGCGGCGCCGTCCGGCGCCGCGCCTGACATCGCGAGCATCAAGGAGCGCGAATTTCAGCATGCCTTGCCACCGCGCCCGGCCTTGGCGGGTGCCGATACAAGCCATGTATTGAGCGACATACACAAAGTATTTTTCTCGGGGTCCGTGCTTCCGTAGCATGTCCTTCAACACGATCCAAGGAGGCATGATGACTCTCACCGCATTCCATTCTTCCGCCGCCACGCGGGCGGGGAGCCCCGCATGAGCGGCCCGTTGCAGGGTGTGCGCATCGTCGACATGACGACGGTGCTGATGGGCCCCTACGCCACGCAGATCCTGGGCGACCTTGGCGCCGACGTGATCAAGGTCGAGCCGCCGGACGGCGATACCGTGCGCGACGTCGGCCCGCGCCGCCACGCCGGCATGTCGGGCATCTTCCTGCATGCCAACCGCAGCAAGCGCAGCATCGTGCTGGACCTGAAGACGCCGGCCGGGCGCGAGGCGCTGCTGCGCATCGCCGCCGACGCCGACGTGCTGATCTACAACGTGCGCCCGCAGGCGATGGCACGGCTGAACCTGAGCTACCAGGAAGTGGCGAAGGTCAACCCGCGCATCCTGTACGTGGGCCTGTACGGCTACGGCCAGGGCGGCCCGTACGCGGCCAAGTCCGCCTACGACGACCTGATCCAGGGCGCGGTGGCGATCCCGACGCTGGCCAGGCTGGCCGGCAGCGACGTGCCGCGCTACGCGCCCAGCGCGATCGCCGACCGCATCGTCGGCCTGGCGGCGGTCAATGCGGTCACCGCCGGGCTTTATCACCGCGAGCGCACCGGCGAAGGCCAGTCGATCGACGTGCCCATGTTCGAAACCATGGCGCAGTTCATCCTGGGCGACCACATGGGCGGCCTGACCTTCGAGCCGCCCATCGGCCCCAGCGGCTATTCGCGCATTCTCAACGAGCACCGCCGTCCGTACCGGACGCAGGACGGCTACCTGTGCGTGCTGCTCTACAACGACAAGCAGTGGCGCAAGTTCCTGGCGCTGATCGGCCAGCCCGACCTGATGGACAGCGATCCGCGCTTCAGTTCCATCGTCGAGCGCAACAAGCATATCCATGCGCTGTATCGCATGGTGGCGGAAGTCATGCCCACGCGGACCACCGCGGAGTGGATCACGGTGCTGGAAGCCGCCGACATGCCGGTGATGCAGCTGCATACGGTGGATTCGCTGATGGCGGATCCGCACCTTGACGCGGTCGGCTTCTTCGATGTCGTCGAGCACCCCAGCGAAGGTGCGATCCGCTCGATGGCGATCCCGTCGCAATGGTCCAGGTCGCAGCCGCGCGTCACGCGCCAGGCGCCGCGCCTGGGCGAACACAGCGCGCAAGTGCTTGCCGAGGCCGGCTACAGCCAGGAACAGATCCGCGCGCTGGCCAGCCAGGGCGCCACGCGCCTTGCCGGGGAGGCCGCCGACGCCGGCGCGCCGGCCGCCGCATCCGTGAATCCCTGAAATCAAACCGGGAGCTACATTGAACTCGACCCACGATTCCCTTCCGCTCGTCAGCATCCCGCCCGAGGATGAGGCGCTGCGGACACCCATCCGCGAATTCCTGCAGGCTGCATTGCGCGACGTGCCGGCACCCGTGCGCGCGCGCACCTGGATGGGCTTTKACGCCAGATTCAGCCGGGCCCTCGGAGAGCAGGGCTGGATCGGCCTGGCGCTGCCGCCCGAGTACGGCGGCGCCGGCCGCAGCGCCTTTGCCCGCTTCGTGCTGGTGGAAGAACTGATCGCCGCCGGCGCGCCGGTATCCGCGCACTGGTTCGCCGACCGCCAGACCGCGCCGCTGATGCTGCGCTACGGCAGCGAAGCGCAGAAGCAGTTCTTCCTGCCGAAGCTGATCCGCGGCGAGATCTTTATCTGCATCGGCATGAGCGAGCCGGACACGGGCTCCGACCTGTCCTCGGTGCGCACCCGCGCGGTTCGCACCGAGACCGGCTGGCGCCTGAACGGCCGCAAGGTCTGGACGACCAATGCCCACCGCGCGCAATACATGTGCGCGCTGGTGCGCACCTCGGGCCAGCATGGCGACCGCCACAAGGGCCTGTCGCAGGTGCTGATCGACCTGAGCCTGCCCGGCATCACCGCGCGCCCGATCCGCGACCTGGCCGGTGACGGCCACTTCTGCGAGGTGGTGTTCGAGGACGTGGACCTGCCCGCGGATGCGCTGGTGGGCGAAGAGGGCTCGGGCTGGAAGCAGGTGACCTCGGAGCTGGCCTTCGAGCGCAGCGGCCCGGAGCGCATCCTGACCAGCCTGATGCTGGCCGAGACCTGGCTGGCCGAGGTGAAGGCATCCGGCCTGCCGGTGCCGGACTCGGTCAAGGCGATCGCCGGACGTATCGCGGGCCGCATGGCGGTACTGCGGGCGATGTCGCTGGCCGTGGCCGACCGGCTCGACAAGGGCGAGAACCCGGAGATCGATGCGTCGTATGTCAAGGACCTCGGCACGGAGTTCGAGCAGGCCGTGCCCGGCTGGATCAGCGAAGCGATGGAGCAGATGCCCGCTTTCCATCCGTCCGAAGACCTGTTGCGTGCGCATGCCTATATCACGCAGCTTTGCCCGAGCTTCTCCCTGCGCGGCGGCACGCGCCAGATCCTGCGCGGCATCATCGCGCGCTCCCTCGGACTTCGCTGAGACGACACACACCATGACTGATTCYCTGATCGAAGGCTTCGAGCGCGCGCTGACCGGCCTGTGCTCGGACGAACAAGTGCGGCGCAGCGAGTCCGGCGAGGGCGCCGACGCGCAATGGGCCGCCATCGATGCGCTCGGTTACACCGACGCGCTCGTGCCCGCGGAGCTGGACGGGGCGGGCCTGTCGCTGACTGACGCATTTCCGCTGTTCCTGGCCGCCGGCCGCGCCGGCCTGAGCCATCCGTTCGCCGAGACGGCGATCGCTCGCGCCATCCTGGCAAGCGCCGGGCATGAGCGCGCGGGCGAGTGCATCGCCGTGGCCCCTGCGCTGGCGCTGGCGGGCGATGCCATCGTCTGCCGCGAAGTGCCGGGTGGCGCGCTGGCGCACCAGGTGCTGGTTGGCTGGCGCGGCGAGTGGCTGCTGATGCCGCGCGCGCTGGCGCATGCCACGCMCGGGGCCTACCGTGCGCAAGCATCGGCCACGCTGCGCTGGGAGTCGGCGGCACAGGCCATCCGCCGCATGCCGGCTGGCGCGGCGGACGTGGTGGCCATCTGCAACGTCGTGCATGCCGCGGGCATGGCCGGCGCCATGGCGCGCATCCAGGCCATGAGCATCGAATACGTCAACAACCGCCAGCAGTTCGGCCGCGCGATCTCGCAGTTCCAGGCGATGCAGCAGGAACTCAGCGTGCTGGCCGAGCAGGCCAACGCGTCGAGCTTCGGCGCGCGCCTGGGCTGCGCCGCCGACGGCTACCTGCCGCGCCCGCTGCTGGCGGCCACCGCCAAGCTGCGCTGCAGCGAGGCGGCCACCCGTGTCGCCGCCATCGCGCACGCGGTGCACGGTGCCATCGGCATCACCGAGGAACTCGCGCTTGGCCTGTTCACGCGGCGGCTGCATGAATGGCGTGCCTGCGCGGGCACGGAAACCGCCTGCGCCACGGCACTCGGCGATGCGCTGTTCGCGCGGCCGAACGGCACCGGCCAGGAGATCCTGGACTTCGTGCGGCTGCAACTGGCGCCTGCCGCAGCCTGACCCCTTGATTTGCTGGAACCCCTGACATGCAGAAAACTGATTCCATCGTGATCGTCGGCGCGAAGCGCACGCCCATCGGGGCGTTCAACGGCGCACTGGCGCAGTACACGGCACCGCAACTGGGCGCCGTGGCCATCCGCGCTGCCGTGGCTGAGGCGGGCGTCGACCCGCCCTCGGTCGACGAGGCCCTGATGGGCTGCTGCCTGTTCGCCGGCCTGGGCCAGGCGCCGGCGCGCCAGGCCGTGCTCGGCGCGGGCCTGCCGGTCTCCACGCCGGCCACCACGCTCAGCAAGATGTGCGGCTCGGGCATGAAGGCCGTCATGCTGGCGCACGACCTGCTGCTGGCCGGCACCTGTTCGGTGGCGGTGGCGGGTGGCATGGAGTCCATGACCAACGCCCCCTATATCGTGCCGCGCGGGCGCCAGGGATATCGCCTCGGACATGGCCAGCTCCTTGACCATATGTACTGCGACGGCCTGGAGGATGCCTACGAAGGCCACCTGATGGGCTATTACGCMGATCTCTCGGCGCAGGAGCGCGGCATTGGCCGCGAAGCGCAGGACGCCTATGCCCGTGAAAGCCTGCTGCGCTCCCAGCGTGCCGTGCAGGAAGGCACGTTCGACCACGAGACCACCCCGCTTACGCTCAAGCGCAAAGGCGACGAGACGCTGTTCACCCGGGACGAGACGCCCGGCCAGTGCGACGCCGCCAGGCTGCCGAAGCTCAAGGCCGTATTCCGCAAGGAAGGCACCGTGACCGCCGGCAACGCGTMGTCGATCTCCGACGGCGCCGCCGCGCTGGTGCTGATGCGCGAAAGCGATGCACTGCGCCAGGGCCTGGCCCCGCTCGCGCGCATCGTCGGCCACGCCACGCATGCCCAGGCGCCGCAGCAGTTCGTGGATGCGCCGGCCGCCGCCATGCGCCGTCTGCTGGACAAGGCCGGCTGGAGCGCGCAGGACGTCGATCTCTACGAGGTCAACGAAGCCTTTGCCGTGGTGACCCTGGTMACGCTGCAGGAACTTGGCATTTCGCATGACCGGCTCAACGTCAACGGCGGCGCCTGCGCMCTGGGCCACCCGGTCGGCGCCACCGGCGCGCGGCTGCTGGTGACGCTGCTCCACGCGCTGCGCCAGCGCGGCCTGCGCCGCGGCATGGCCAGCCTGTGCCTGGGCGGTGGCGAGGCCACGGCGGTGGCGATCGAGCTGTGCTGAACGGAGCCCGCCGATGAGCCATCTGCATGAACTTCGCGGCGCCGTGGGCTGGCTGACCCTGGACCGGCCCGCCGCCATGAACAGCCTGAGCCGCGAGCTGATGCGCGGGCTGGACGCCCAACTGCGCTTGTGGCGGGACGATCCCGCCGTGCGCGTGGTTGTACTGACTGCCAATGGCCGTGCCTTCTGCGCCGGCGCGGACCTGAAGGAAGTGTCGGCGCCGGTAGCCGCCGGCGAGGCCGACTTCATCGACGTGGCAACGGCATTCTTTGCCACGCTGCGCACGTTCCCGAAACCCGTCATTGCCGCGGTCAACGGTCTGGCGGTGGCGGGCGGGCTGGAGCTGGTGCTGGCCTGCGACCTGGTGGTGGCGGCCGAGTCGGCGCGCCTGGGCGACGCCCATGCCAACTTCGGCGTGTTTCCCGGCGCCGGCGGCGCGGCCGTGTTGCCGCGCAAGCTGCCGGTCAACGTGGCCCGCTACCTGCTGTTCACGGGCCGCACGTTCACGGCGGCGCAGATGGAGCGCCACGGGCTGGTCAATGAAGTGGTAGCCGACAGCGAGCTGGCGCAGTGCGCCCAGGCCCTGGCCGCAGAGCTGGCAGGCCGCAGCCCGCTGGTGCTGGCGCGCATGAAGCGGGTGGCGGCGGAGGCCGCCGACAAGGCCCTGGCCGACGCCTTGCGACATGAACTGCTGGAGTTCCGCGACCACCAGCGCTCCCACGACATGCAGGAGGGCCTGCGCGCMTTCGCGGACAAGCGCACGCCTGTTTTCAAGGGGTGCTGAGCCCCACCAACCGAAGGACAACCATGGACCTGCTCTATTCCGAGCAACACAAGGCGTTCCGGCAGGAGATCCGCGACTTTATCGCCGAGAACCTGCCCGACGACATGCGCCAGCGCCTGCGGGCGGGCGGCTTCGCCTCCAAGGCGGACACCGAACTGTGGCAGCGCAGGCTGAACGCGCGCGGCTGGGGCGCGCCCGCATGGCCAACGGCCTTTGGCGGTGCAGGCTGGGACGCAGCGCAGCAGCAGATCTTCGCCGACGAATGCGCCTGCGCACCGGTGCCGCCGCCGCATATCTTCAATATCACCATGCTGGGCCCGGTGCTGGTCCACTTCGGAAGCGACGCGCAGCGCGAGTACTTCCTGCCCAGGCTGCTGAACGCCGACATCCAGGTCTGCCAGGGCTTCTCGGAGCCGGGCTCCGGTTCGGACCTGGCCTCGCTGAAGACGCGCGCCGAGCGCACGGCGGACGGCTACCTGGTCAATGGCCAGAAGATCTGGACCAGCCAGGCGCACTACTCGGACTGGATCTTCTGCCTGGTGCGCACCGACCCGGACGCCGCCAAGCCGCAGGCCGGCATCTCCTTCATCCTGGTCGACCTGAAGTCGCCCGGCATCACCGTGCGGCCCATCATCAGCATCGACGGCCGCCACAGCCTGAACGAAGTGTTCTTCGACAACGTGCTGGTGCCGGCCGGGAACCTGGTCGGTGAGGAGAACAAGGGCTGGGACTATGCCAAGTTCCTGCTCGGCCATGAGCGCGCCTATATTGCCGGCATCGGCCGCAGCAAGGAGCGCGTGGCCTATGCCAGGGACCTGCTGGCGCGCCTGCAAGCCGAAGGCCGGCCAGCCGGGATGCTGGCGCCATGGCGAGGCCGTATCGCGATGATCGAGGCAGATCTGCACGCGCTGGAGGTGACCCAGTTCCGCATGCACGGCGGCCACGCCGACATGAAGCTGTCGCCGATGCTGAAAGTGCGCGGCAGCGAGATCTTCCAGGCCATCACCGACGTGATCTGCCTCATGAGCGGCACCGACGCCTTGCGCGCGGACACCGGCACGCTTGCCAGGTCCTTCCTGTACTCGCGTGCCGTCTCGATCTTCGGCGGCAGCACCGAGGTGCAGAAGAACATTCTTTCMGCCACTGTCCTGGATCTGCGATGAACCTGCAACGGAACGACGTCCAGCAGCAGTTGCTGGACAGCCTGACGCGGCTGCTGGGCCGCGAGTATTCCTTCGAAAAGCGCCAGCAGTACGTGGCACACGATGACGGGCACGGCGCCCGGGCCTGGCGCTCGCTGGCGGACCTTGGCGTGCTGGGTGCGGCGATTCCCGAGGAATTCGGTGGCTTCGGCGGCGATGCGGTCGACCAGATGCTGGTCTCGCGGGAACTGGGAAGCTGTCTGTCGCTGGAGCCGTACCACGGGACCGCTGTKATGGCGGCCGCCGCGCTTGCCGCGGCAGGGTCCGGTGCGCAAAAGGCCCGGCTGCTGCCCCGCATCGCCCAAGGCGAGCTGAAGGTGGCGTGGGCCCACGGCGAGGCCGTACCGGGACGMGTGGCCGTGCAAGCTGCCGCCGGCGTGGAAGGCTGGTGCCTGTTCGGCAGCAAGCCCTGCGTGATCCATGGCGCGGGCAGCGATTACCTGATCGTCTCCGCGCAGGTGGCCGGGAGCGGAGTCAGGCTCTTCCTGGTGAACGGCCACAGCGTCGGCGTGCAGCGCGACGGCTACCGCCTGATCGACGGCACGCCGGCTGCCGACGTGCGGCTCGATGGCGCCCATGCCGAACTGCTCGACGCCGACGCCGGCAGTGCCGTCATCGATCGGGTACTGGCGCCTGGCATCAACGCTGCCTGCGCCGAAATGGTCGGTGCCATGCAAGGCGCGTATGCGCTGACGGTCGACTATCTCAGGACGCGCAAGCAGTTCGGCAAGCTGATCGGCTCGAACCAGGCATTGCAGCACCGCGCGGTGGACATGCTGGTGGCGCTGGAGCAGAGCCGCAGCCTGTCGCTTTCGCTGGCCCTGGCGCTGGCCGGTCGCAACGACCTGGCCACGGGCGCGGAGCAGGCGCATGCCGCCAAGGCCTATATCGGCCAGGCGGCACGCCAGGTCACGCAGGAAGCCATCCAGATGCATGGCGGCATCGGCATGACCGAGGAATACGCCGTCGGGCACTACCTGCGCCGCGTGCTGGTGCTGGACCAGCTGCACGGCGACACCCAATACCATCTCGGCTGCCTGGAAGGCCGCCGGCACMATTGAACCTGTTGGAAATCGAGGAGAACACCATGTCGGATCTCATGTCCCTGAAAGGGAAAGTCATCATCGTCACCGGCGCCGCGCAAGGCGTGGGCAAGGCCACGGCCGAACTGGCACTGCAGCTTGGCGCGAAGGTCGGCCTGGTCGACATGAAGCGCGAGGCGCTGCAGGAGATCAGCGCGCGCTACCCTGACCATACGGTTGCCTACGCGGGCAGCGTGTCGGACGCCGACTTCGTCGCGTCGTCGATGGAGCACGCGTTGTCGCACTTCGGCAAGGTGGACGGGCTGGTCAACTGCGCCGGCATCGTGCGCGCGGCGATGATCGAGAACATGACGCTGTMGACCTGGAACGAGGTCATCGACTGCCACCTGACCGGCTCCTTCCTGTGGCTGCAGGCGGTGGGCGCGCACCTGGTGGAACGCGCCAAGAAGGGAGAGAGCGTCAAGGGATCGATCGTCAATATCTCGTCCGAAGCCGGGCGCCGCGGCTCGATCGGCCAGATCAACTATGCCAGCGCCAAGGCCGGCATGCTGGGCATGACCATGAGCGCCGCGCGCGAATGGGGCAAGTACGGCGTGCGTACCAATTCGGTCTGCCTGGGCGTGGTGGAAACGCCGATGACCGAGACCATTCGTGGCGACMGCTTCCGCGATGGCATCCTGTCGATGATCCCGATGGGCCGCTGGGCGCAGCCCGAGGAAGTGGCGCAGCCGATCTGCTTCCTGCTGTCCGACGCGTCGTCGTACATTCTTGGCCAGCACCTTGGCGTAAACGGCGGGTATCACCTGGCGAGCTGAGCGCCGGCTCCGGGCGGTGCCGGGCCCTCACGCCCGGCACGCCCGTCACACCCGGCATGCCCGGCACTTCGCCTACCCCGGTGCCGCGCGCAATCCCTGCGACCTGCCGGCACAGGCGGCCAGCAACCTCGATGCGTCTGTCCAGTGCGGCGATGCGTTCTTCGCCGATCCGGCCTACGGCGCCGCGATCGTGCCGCAGGCGGAATAAAGGCAAGGATCAGGACTCGCCCGGCGCATGCGCATCGGGCGGCTCGGGCATKATCTCGCGCGCAATGGCAACGAAGTTGCGCGTGGTGGCGTTGACGGTATCCGGCAGCGTCACCAGCGCAATCCCGAGGTTCAGCCTGGGCGGCATGCCGGTCAGCTGAACCAGCTTCACTCCGTCGCCGGCCTGCCTGGCTGCCGCGGCGGGAACCAGTGCCACGCCCAGGCCGCTTTCCACCAGTGCCAGGATCGATGGCACCTGCACTGCCTCCTGTGCGATAGGAGGCTGGATGCCCGCTTCATGGAAGGCCATCATCGTCATCGAATACATGGCCGGCACGAAGGTCCGCGAATACACGATAAACGGGGTGGCGCCGAGCTCCGCCAGACTCACCGCTTCGCACGCGGCCAGCGGCGAGTCTGCGCTGACGGCAAGCACCATCGGGTCGGGCTGCAGCAGCAATACGCTGGCGCCGGTTCGCTCCAGGACGGGGTAGCGCACCAGCGCCACGTCCAGCGAGTGTTCGTCCAGCCGGCGCAGCAGCTCGACGGTGGTGGATTCCTCGATCACCAGGTCGACGCGCGGATACCGCAGGCGGAAGGTGCGGATCAGCCGTGGCATCAGCGAGTACACCGCGGAGCCGACGAAGCCCACGCGCAGCTTGCCCTGCTCGCCACGCTCGCCCTCGCTGGCGGCACGGCGAATCTCGTCGGCGAAAAAGAGCGTGTTGCGCATCTGGCGTAGCACGGTTTCACCCACGGGTGTCAGGCGCAGGCCGGATGGCAGGCGCTCGAACAGGGTCACCCCGAGTTCTTCTTCCAGCTTGCGGATGGCGGTGGACAGGGGCGGCTGCGCCATGTGCAGCCGCTCKGCGGCACGGTGGAAATTGAGCGTTTCGCTCAGCACCAGCGCCTGTTTGATMTGTCGGAGGTCCATGCGATGAGACGGGTGGGGCGCGGCACCATCGCCGCGCGGCCAACTATGCGCGAAGGCGGGGCAATGCGCAATCCGGCATTGCCCCGTGCGCGGCTCAGGTGCCGGTGGCGAGCGCCTRCACCTGTTCGATCGCTGCCGGCGGCAGCCAGCCGGCCAGCACTTCATCGTAGCGGCGCGCATCCGGCGCGCGCGGGGCCGTGGGCGGGGCGCTCGGCGTGCGGCTGAAGCGCGGCGCCGGGGCGGGCTGGGCAATGCCATCCACCTCGACGAAGGTCTCGCGCGCCTTCAGGTGGGCGTGCTGCGGCGCTTCGGTGAAATCGAGCACGGGCGCGAAGCAGGCATCGGTCCCCTCCAGCATCTGGCACCACTCGTCCCGCGTGCGGGTCCCGAACACCGCGGCCAGCCGTTCGCGCGCGGCTTCCCAGCCGTGCGCATCGAGTTGCTCGCCCAGGCTGGCGGGGTCGATGCCGATGCGTTCKAGCAAGTCGCGGTAGAAGCGCGCCTCGATCGGCCCGACCGAGATCCAGCGCCCGTCCTTGCAGCGGTAGACGTTGTAGTAGTGCGCGCCGGAATCGAGCACATTGGTGCCGCGCGCCTGTTGCCACTGGCCGGCGGCGGTCATGCCATAGAAGACGGTTCCCAGCGCCGCGGTGCCATCGACGATGGCGGCATCGACCACCTGTCCCTGTCCCGACTTGCCGGCTTCGATCAGCGCCGCCAGCACGCCCGTGACCAGGAACATCGCGCCGCCGGCGAAGTCGCCGAGATAGGCCGGCGGAATCGCGGGCGCCTGGCCACGCCCGCCGATGGCGTTCAGGGCGCCCGTCAGCGAGATGTAGTTGATGTCATGGCCGGCGGTGTGCGCCAGCGGGCCGGTCTGGCCCCATCCGGTGACGCGGCCGTAGACCAGGCGCGGATTGCGCGCCAGGCAGTCCGCCGGTCCCAGGCCGAGGCGTTCCGTGACGCCGGGGCGGAAGCCTTCGATCAGCGCGTCGGCTTTCTCCGCCAGGTCCAGCACGATGGCGACGGCCTGCGGATCCTTCAGGTCGAGCGCGATCGACTTGCGGTTGCGCAGCATCAGGTCGAAGCGACGCTCGCGCTTGACGCCGAGGTCGGCGTCGCCGGGGCGCTCGATGCGCAGCACCTCGGCGCCCATGTCGGCCAGCAGCATGCCCGCCATGGGGCCGGGGCCGATGCCGGCCAGTTCGATGATCTTCATGCCTGCGAGAGGGCCCATCGTGTTCCTTTTGCGGTAGTTGTGTTGCGGCTGGCGCCCAGGGAGTCTCACTCCACCGGAATCCCGGCGGTCTTGACGATCTCGCGGGTGCGCTGGATTTCCGCCAGCTGGAACTGCCTGAGTTGCTGCGGCCCGCCGGAGTACACGCTGCCGCCAAGGTTCTCGATGAATTTCACGCTGTCGCGCTGCTGCATGGTTTCGCGAACGGCATCGGAGAGCGCCTTGACGATCTTCTCGGGCACCTTGGCCGGTGCAAAGACGCCGGTCCAGGCAAATACCTCGAAACCCGGTGCGCCGCTTTCGGCGACGGTGGGCACCTGCGGCAGCTCCTTCAGGCGCTGCGTGTCAGTGACGGCCAGCGCACGGAGGCGGCCACCGCGGATCAGCGGCAGCACCGCGCTGATCTCGCCGATCGAATAGTCGACGTTGCCGGCGGCGACGTCCGTCATGGCCGGTGCGGTGCCCTTGTAGGTGATCGGATTGCCCTTCATGCGGAAGCGCTCATGGAAGAGCTCCACGGCAACCTGGTAGCCCGCGCTGCCGCTGGCATAGTTKAGCTTGCCAGGCGCCTTGCGAGCCGCTTCCACAAGGTTGTCGAGCGTCTTGTAGGGCGAGTTGGCCGGCACCACGACCACCATGGCAAAGCGCGCGATACGTTCGACCGCGACGAAATCCTTGACCGGGTCATAGGGCAGGGTCCTGAACACAGCCACATTGGTCACCATCGACGAATTGCTGCCAACGAACAGGGTGTAGCCATCCGGTGCGGCCTCGGCCACCGCGCGCGCGCCGATGAAGCTGTTGGCGCCAGGGCGGTTCTCTACCACGAAGGGCTGCTTGAACTTCTCGCCCAGGTGCTGCGAAATGAAGCGTGCCGTGGTGTCCGCGCCGCTGCCCGGCGGCAGCGAGACGATGACCTTCACGGGATGGGTCGGGAAGTCGGACTGCGCGGTGGCCGGCATCACGGTCAGCGCCAGCGATGTCGCGACCAGGCACCGCTTCAGAGTGGGAAATGCCATGTTGTCTCCTTGGAAGTTATCTTCCCGGCGGCGTATTGCCTGCCGGTGACCGGTCCCCGGGGGCGGGGGGCTGCCTGTCAGGCGCGCCGCTGCAGGAAAGCGTCCAGCGCGGCTTCGTGTTCGGCCGTGTGATGCGCCAGGGCCTGGAAGCCAGCCGACATCTCCAGGATGGTGTCCATCCGTGCGTGGATGGATTCGCGCAGCAGGCGCTTGGTCATGCGCAGCGCATGGCCGGAGTTGCGGGCGATGCGCTGGGCCAGTTCCATCGCGGTCTGCACTAGCGCATCGGCCGGCACCACCTGCGAGACGAGCCCCCAGTCCAGTGCCTGGCGGGCGTCAATGGTGTCGCCGGTAAAGGCCAGCTCGCAAGCGCGCGACATGCCGATCACACGAGGCAGCAGCCAGGCGCCACCATCGCCGGGAATGAGCCCCAGCTTGACGAAGGTGGCCGCGAACACCGCCTGCTGCGAAGCAATGCGGATATCGCAGAGGCAGGCAAGATCATTGCCCGCGCCAAGGGCCGGTCCGTTGACGGCCGCGATGATCGGCACCTCCAGGCCGGCCAGCGCCAGCGGCACGCGCTGGATGCCGTCGCGGTAGGCCTGGCGGGAGCGGATGGGCTCGCCCAGTCCGCTGCCCATCTTGTCGCGCAGGGTCTTGAGATTGCCGCCGGAAGAAAACGCCGGGCCCGCGCCGGTCAGGATCGCGGCGCGGACAGACATGTCCCGATTGAGCGTCTCGCACATCTCCACCACGGCCTGTACGGCATCGTCGTCCGAAATCGCATTGCGCGTTTCCGGGCGGTTCATGGTGATCAGTGCAACGGCGCCTTCGCGCTTGAGGTCCAGGAAGCTGTTCATAGGAGGATCGAATAAAAATGTCTGGGATCGTTCCTGCCGGAGCGACGCGCTCCGCAAGGGGGTTCCATTCGATGCTACGGACAGCGGGGCGATGTGAAAAATACTTTCGGTATGTCGCGCAATACACCGCCTGTATCGCGTCAGGGTGCCGTGGCGTCGGAAGACGGCTATGCGTTCTCCATCAATGCATCGCGCACCTCCATCAGCGCGGCCAGATAGGCATCGTGGTTTTTCTTCATGCGATCCGCCGGGCCTGCCAGCGAGATGCCCGCCGGTTGCCCGCCCAGCAGGCCGGTCACCGCCAGCCCATAGACGCCCTCGCTGCCTTCCTCGCGCGCTTCATGCCAGCCGCGCCTGGCGCCGCGGGCAACCTGCGCCATCAGCGTGTCGATGTCGACAACGGTGTGCTCGGTCAGCKGGCGCAGGTTGCTGTTGGCCAGCATGGCGCGCGCTTCCTCGGGCGGGAGCAGGCTCAGCAGCCCCTTGCCCAGCGCGGACGCATGCAGCGCGGCCCGCGAACCGACTTCGATGATGTAGCGCAGCGGCTGCCGGCTGGGCTGGACGGCAACGACCTTGACCGCCGCGGTGTCGAGCACGCCGAAGTAGACGCTTTCGTTGGTCTTCCCGCCCACCTGTTCCACGGCCTCCTGGGCAACGGTGCTGAGCGGATCGTTCTCGGCGATCTGGCGCGCGACGTCGAACAGGCGTCCGCTCGGATAGAAGCGCCGGCTGCGCGTCGTGCGCATCAGGTAGCCGAGCGAGTGCAGCGTATGCAGCAGGTCCGACGTGCTGCTTTCCGGCAAGGACAGCAGGCGCGCCATGTCCGAATTGGACAACTCGCGCCGCTCGCGCGCGAAGACTTCGAAGACAGCCATGGCACGGCCGGCGGCTGGGATCAGGGTAGGCATGGATAGGGAGGCTGGAGTTCGGGTATCGACAGTACTATACGAAATTTCGTAAGGCGTCGGAAGCCTACCACGCCGCGCTATCGCACCACGCCCCCCTGGCGCAAGCGATGGATCTCTTCTTCGGCATATCCGGCCGAACCCAGCACCTCGTCGGTATGCTCGCCCAGCAGCGGTGCCCGCCGGCGCACCGCGCCCGGGGTCTCGCTCAGCTTGATCGGCACGCCGGCGATCTTCACCGGGGTGGCCGAGCCGGGCTGTTCGACCTCCACCAGCATCTCCCGCACCGCGTAGTGCGGGTCGGCGAAGATCTCGGCCGAGTTGTAGACCGGTCCGAAGGGCACTTTTCCGCCCAGCGCGGCCGCGATTTCCGCCTTGCTGCGCACCGCGGTAAAGGCCTCGATCGCGTCGATGACCTGCTGCTGGCGCTGCACGCGCGCGGCATTCGTTGCGAAGGCGTCGTCGGTGGCCATGTCGGGACGGCCGATGGCGATGGCCAGCTTCTGCCAKAAGGTGTCGGTGGCGCAGGCGACCGATACATGGCCGTCGGCGGCGCGGAACAGGCCGAACGGGCACAGCAGCGGATGGCGGTTGCCTTCCGGCGCCGGCACCGCGCCGGTATAGGACGCCTGGTAGACGATGCGCTCGCACATGGCCAGCACGGCATCGGTCATCGCCACGTCGACGAACTGGCCCTGGCCGGTTTCGCGGGCCCGGCTGACGGCCGCCAGGATGCCGATGCACAGCATCAGCGCCGGCACGGTATCGCCCACGCCGGGGCCGATCTTGGTCGGCGTGTCGCGGTCCGGGCCGGTGATGCCCATCATCCCGCCCATGGCCTGCGAAACCACGTCATACGCCGGCCATTGGGCATAGGGGCTGGCGCCGCTGCGCGGATCGCCGAAGCCGCGCACGGTGCCGTAGACCAGGCGCGGGTTGGTCCGGCGCAGGCTTTCGTAGGAAAGGCCGAGGCGTTCCATCACGCCGGTGCGGAAGTTTTCCACCACCACGTCGGCTTCGTCGATCAGCCGGAGCAGGATCTCGCGCCCGCTGTCGGTCTTCAGGTCCAGCGCAATCGAGCGCTTGTTGCGGTTGACGCTCTGGAAATAGCCGCCGAAGTCACGCAGCGTATCGTCGGCGCAGAAAGGGCCGGTCACGCGCGTGCCGTMGCCGGTCAYGGCCTCGACCTTGATCACGTCGGCGCCGTGGTCGGCCAGGATCTGGGTACAGAAAGGCCMCGCCAGCATCTGCGTGAGATCGATCACGCGCAGGCCGGCAAGGGCACCCGCGGAGTTGGCTTGTATTGGCACGAAGGGCTCCCGGGTCAGGTGGCGAGCTTGCCCAGCATGGCATCGGAGATGATGCGCATCTGGATCTCGGAGGTGCCTTCGAAGATCTTGGTCAGGCGCGCGTCGCGCCAGTAGCGCTCCGCCGCGAAGTGCGTGGTGTAGCCCGCGCCGCCGTGGACCTGCAGGCCCTCGCTGGTKACGCGCTCGCACATCTCGCTGGCGAACAGCTTGACCATCGACGCTTCCGTGTCCGCGCGCTCGCCCTCGTCGATCTTCTCGCACACAGCGTAGAGCAGGGCGCGCGCGGCTTCGACCTGCGTGGCCATGTCGGCCAGCTTGAAGCGGATGGCCTGGAAACTGGCGATGGGGTTGCCGAACTGCGCGCGGTCCTGCGCGTACCGGACCGCATCTTCCAGGCTGCCCTGCGCCAGGCCGATGGAGCGCGCGGCGGTATGGGCACGGGCCGTCTCCAGGCCGGCGGTGGCGAGGTAGAAGGCCTTGCCTTGCTCGCCCACCATCTTGGCATGCGGCACGCGGCAGCCGTCGAAGGCCAGTTCCCACGTCGTCCAGCCGTGGTAGCCGATCTTGGGGATGATGCTGCCCTTGACGTTCTCCGGCAGCGCGCCGCGCGGCTTTTCCACCATGAAGGCAGAGAGGCCCTTGTGGCGCGCCTTCGGGTCCATGACCGGGTCGGTGCGGCAGATCACGAGGATGAAGTCGGCTTCGTCGGCAAAGGTGCACCAGTACTTGCTGCCGGTGATGACCMAGTCGTCGCCGTCGCGCACCGCGCGGCAGGTGATATTGGCGATGTCGGAGCCGGCGTTGGGCTCGGACAGCGAGAATGCGCCCAGGAACTCGCCGCGCGCCATGCGCGGCAGGTACTCGGCCTTCTTCTGCGGCGACAGCCCCTTCAGCGCGCCGATCAGCCCATTGCCACGCGCGATCAGGCTGCCCACGCTCATCCAGCCGCGCGACAGCTGCTCGGCCACCAGGCAGTACTCGTAGGCGCCCAGCCCCAGGCCGCCGTATTCTTCGGGAATCAGGATGCCGAAGTAGCCAAGCTCGGCCATCTCGTCGATCAGTTCGCGCGGGATCTGGCCCTTTTCGGGGTCCAGCTTGTTGGCGATGGGCAGCACGCGCTCCATCGTGAACTGGCGCGCGGCGTCCTGGATCATGCGCCGCTCTTCGGTCAGTTTCTGCATCGTCTCTTCCTTTGCTTGCGACGGCCGGGGCCGCTGCTCAGGGCAGCACGTTGCGCGGGTCGTCTTTCAGGACGAGCTGCCACGCCTCGCGTGCCATCGGTTGTGTCTTCTCTTCGAGCACATGGGCCAGCAGGCCGGCCGAGCGGCCCACCAGCGCCAGGCCGCGCGCGATCAGCGGATCCAGCCCCATCGCCGCCACGATCGCGCCGATCGCGCCCACTACGTTCATCGGCAGCTTGCGGTGCTGCTCCTTCACCAGCACGTCGACGATGGCTTCCATCAGGCGCCAGTGCCGGCCGTAGTAGCCGTGCTCGCGCGACAGCTCGCGCAGCGCGGGCACGCGCGGGTCGCCATCGACATGGATGGGGTGGCCGACGCCGAAGATCTGCTGGCGGCGCTCCTTGTGGAGGCGGACCAGCGCGCGGGCGGCTTCGCGCACTTGCTCGTCCGGGGCATCGTCCGCCAGCGCGCTGGCGCCTTCGTTGAGCATCTCGGCCGCGTTCTGCATGGGGCCGAGGAACACGCTGCCCGCGCCGAGCAGGCCCGTGGCCACCGCACCCTGCAGGGCTTCCGGCGCGCCAATGTAGGTGAGGCGGGCCGACAGCGAGCTGGGGGTGATGCCATGGTCGGCCGTGGTCACCAGCAGTGCATTGACCATGACCTTCTCGCGCGGCGACGGCAGGCGCGACAGCGTGGTGAAGAAGATCATGTCGACAAAGTCGAACTTGCCGATGATCTCGGTCGCGAGGTTCAGGCCGCGCACCATGATGGTGTCGGTGGTGGTGTAGCCGATTTCAGTCTTTACCATGGGGAGGCTCCGTGCCTTGATATGAGAGAACGGCATCCAGCGCGGCCACTCCCTCGCCTTGCGGGCGCACCGCAAGGGGATTGATTTCCAGTTCTTCGATCTTGTCGGCATGCGCGGCGACAAAGTCCGAGAGCTTGACCAGCATGCCGACCAGCGCGTCGATGTCGCAGGCCGGCTGGCCGCGATAGCCCTTGAGCAGTTCGTGGCAGCGGGTCTCGCTGATCATCTMGCGMGCCGAGTCCGGCGTGAGCGGCAGCAGGCGCCGGCTGACATCCTTGAACAGTTCGATGCTGACGCCACCGAGGCCGAAGGTGCAGACGTGGCCGAACACCGGGTCCCGGTGGATGCCGACCACGGCTTCGACGAACGGGGCGGGCAGCATCGGCTCCACCAGCACGCCCTCGATCCGCGCGGTGCCACTGGCCCGCGCGCCGTTGGCGTGGATCTCCTCGTAGGCCGCCATCGCCGCGCTTTCGGAGGCGATGCCAAGCCGCACGCCGCCGATGTCCGTCTTGTGCGTGATGTCCGCGCTGACGATCTTCATCACCGCCTTGCCGTTGCCGACATCGCGGAAGGCGCTGGCCGCCTSGGCAGCAGTGCGCGCCACCACGCCACGGGGCGTCGGAATGCCGGCCCGTTCCAGCAGTGCCTTGGTCACCGCTTCGGACAGGTTGGCCGTGGCGGCCGTGGCGCCGGCAGCGCTTGCGCTGCCCAGCGGCTGCCATGCGCGCTCGAAGCGGGCTTTCCAGCGGCCGTAGTGAATGAAGCGCTGGATGGCGAGCACGGCGTTGCCGACTGCGCGCATCGGCATCAGGCCGCCGTCGATCATCTTGCGATGGCCTTCTCCGGTGCGGTCGCTCATCCACACCGGCACGATCGGCGTGTCCGGTTGCTCCAGCTGCACGCGCACCATGCTGTCGGCCAGCATGGCCGTGGTCTTGCCGTACTCCACCGGGATCGGCACCAGCACCAGGTCGGTGTTGGGATCGGCGGCGGTGGCCTTKAGCGTGGCGTAGCTGACCTCGGTATTGACGAGCACTTCGGCGGTCACGTCCACCGGGTTGCTGAAGGCGGCGAAGCCGGGCAGGGCGGCGCRCAGTGCCTCGGTGGTCGCCGGCGCGAACTCCGACAGCTTCAGCCCGGCCAGTCCCACCATGTCGGAAGCCAGCGCCGCGGTGCCGCCGGAGAAGCTGTACACGGCCAGCTGTTCCTTGCCGGAGGGCTTGCGCCGCGCCAGCAGCGAGGCCACGTCGATCAGCTCGTCGATGTCGTCCACTTCGATGATGCCGAGCTGGCTGAACACMGCGCTGTTGATCTCCGCCGAGCCGGCAATCGCGGCGGTGTGCGACTGCGCCGCCTTGGCGCCGTATTCCGACTTGCCGACCTTGATCGCGACGATGGGCTTGCCGCACCGCGCGGCATGCAACGCTGCGGCCATGAAGCGCGGGCCGTTGCGCACGCCTTCCAGCGTGGTGACGATCACCTCGATGTCCGGCGCTTCGGCCATGTAGTGGATGTAGTCGCTGACCTCCAGGTCCACCTCGTTGCCACCGGAGCACCACAAGCCCACGCCCACGCCGCGGTCCATCGCCTGGATGAACGAGCGGCCGAGGCCGCCGCCCTGCGTGGCGACGCCGATCGGGCCGGGGCGGCGGTCGATGCGCCATGCCGGCGAGAAGGTCAGGCCCAGCCGCGCGTTCATGTTGTTCAGGCCCGGGCAGTTGGGGCCGTAGATGCGCATGCCGGTGCTGGCCACGATCTCGCGCATCTCGGCTTCCACCGCGCGGCCGTCTTCGCCGGTTTCGCCGAAGCCGGAAGTGAAGACGATGGCGAACTTGACGCCGAGCCTGCCGCAATCGCGCAGGGTCTGGATGACCATGTCGGCGCGCACGGCCAGGATGGCCAGGTCGGGCGCTTCCTTGAGGTCATTGACCGAGGCCACGCATGGCCTGCCGTGGATTTCGGCGCGGCCCGGGTTGACCAGATGCAGGTCACCCGTAAACTCGGAGAAGGTGGTCAGGTTCTCCAGCGTCCGGCCGCCGATGCTGTCCGGCTTCTCGGAAGCGCCGACCAGCACGATCGAGCGCGGATTGACCAGCCGCGAGAGGTCGCTGAACCAGATCGGCTGGCTGCTCATTGGGCCTCTCCCGGCGTGCGGCGCTTGAACAGGCACGTGGCTGCCATCTCCGCCACCACTTCGCCGCGCTGGTTGATGCCCTTGCGCAGGAAGGCGATGATGCCGCGGTCGGGGCGGCTGGTGGTCTTCTGCTCGACCACTTCGATTTCCACGCGGATGGTATCGCMGATGAATGTGGGCTTGGGGAACTTGAGGCGGTTTTCCAGCACGCTGAACAGCGAACCTTCAAAGAACTGGTTCGGAATCGAACGCGAGGTCAGGCCGGCCATGAAGGCGGCCACCAGCATGCCGTGGGCAATGCGCTGGCMGAAGATGGTGCCCTTGGCGTATTCGGCATCGACGTGCACCTTGTTGAAATCGCCGGTCAGCGCGGCGAAGGCGGCGACGTCGGCTTCGGTGATGGTGCGCGACGAGGTGCTGTACTGCATGCCCGGTACCAGGTCTTCCCAGTAGAGCGTGGTATTGGCGATCTGCTCGAGGATGGCAGGCTGCGTCATGTCTTGTGTCTCCGTATTTGGGTGGGGGCCAGGGTCAGGTCAGTGCGCTGATGCCCAGGATTTCGCGGCCGATGATCAKGGTCTGGATTTCGGTAGTGCCTTCCGGGATCATGCCGCCGCGCGTGTCGCGGAAGATGCGCTCGATCGGGTAGCCGGTGGCGTAGCCCATGCCGCCATGTACCTGCAACGCCAGATTGGCGACTTCGAACGCGGCCTCGGTGGCGTACAGCTTGGCGATCGAGCATTCCGTGCGCGACGTACCGTTCTGCATCGAGCGCGCGGCGCGGTAGCCCAGCGCCCGCGCGGCCTGCGTGCGCATGGTCATGTCCACGATGTGCTTCTGCACCAGCTGGAAGCCGCCGATCTGGCGCCCGAACTGCTTGCGCTGCAGCGCGTAGTCGATCGACAGGTCCAGCGCGCATTGCGCCGCGCCCACCGCCCCCATGGCCACGTTCAGGCGCCCGAAGTTCAAGCCGATCAGGATCTGGCGCAGGCCCTGGCCTTCCTTGCCCAGCAGGTTGGCGGCCGGGATCTCCGCGTTCTCGAAGGTGAAGGCCGCGGTGCCGGTGCTGCGCGTGAACATGGTCTCCACCGGCGTGGCGCTGTACGGCGTCACGTCGCGCTCCACCAGGAACAGCGACAGCTCGCCGTTGCAGGTATCGCTGAACGTGCGCGCCACCACGATGCCGAAGTCGGCGAACATGCCGTTGGTGATCCACAGCTTGCTGCCGTTGAGCACATAGTGGTCGCCGCGCTTGTCGGCCCGGGTCTTGATCTCGGCCACGTTGGAGCCAACGTCCGGCTCGGAGATCGACACGAAGGTCTTGCGCTCGTTGCGCAGCAGCGGGCGCATGAAGCATTCCTTCTGCGCCTCGGTGCCATAGGCATTGATGATGCCCGCGACGATATTCAGCGTGTTGAGGATGATGCGCAGGGACAGCCAGCAGTAGCCGGCTTCCTCCATCATCACCGCCCAGGTCGGGTAGTCGAGGTCCAGGCCGCCGTCGGCCTCTTTCATGTAACCACCGAAGTAGCCGAAGTCGGCGAGGCCGGTGATTGCTTCCTGCGGGAAGCGCCGCTCCTTCTCCGCMTGGTCGATGCGCGGCGAGATGTGTTCCTTCAGGTAGCGGCGGATGTTCTCGCGCAGCAGGCGCTGGCTGTCGTCCAGGCCGTCGATGTCGACATTGGGATCAACCATAGCGGCCTCCGGTCACGAACAGGGTGGTGCCCGTGATGTAGCGGGCATGCTCCGACGCCATGAAGGCCACCGCGCCGGCGATATCGCTGGTCTGGCCCGGAAAGGTCACGGCGTTCTTGGCCATCACGTTGGCCAGGATGGTGTCGTAGTTGGGCAGGCTCTTGATGTACTCGGTCTCGATGTAGCCCGGGGCGATGGCATTGACCGTCACGCCCTTGCGCGCCTGTTCCAGCGACAGCGCCCGGGTGAAGCCGATGATGCCCGCCTTGGCGGTGGAGTAGTTGGCCTGCCCGGGATTGCCGAACATCGCGCGCGAGCTGATATTGATKATCCGGCCCCAGCCCTTCTCATGCATGAAGGGCAGCGCCGCGCGACAGGTGTGGAACGCGCCCTTGAGCGTGACGTCCAGCACCAGGTCCCAGTCCGATTCTTCCATCTTGAGAATGGTGCGGTCCTTGACCAGGCCGGCGTTGTTGACCAGCACGTCGATGCTGCCGAAGGCTTCCTTGCCGGCGCCGATCATGTTGCGCACCTGGTCTTCCTGGCGCACGTCGCACTGCACGGCAATGGCCTTCCYGCCAGCGAGCCCGATCCCKCCGGCGGTCTCGCGCGCAGCATCCAGGTCCAGGTCCGTGATCACCACGGCCATGCCTTCCTTCGCAAGCATTCGGGCGGTTTCCGCGCCGATGCCGCGTGCCGAGCCGGTGACAACCGCCACGCGACCTTTCAATCCGAGGTCCATGTCTTCTCCTTAGGGGGGTGTGGATTCAATGGTCGGCCAGCAGGGAATCGCGCACTTCGCGCAGGGCCGCCAAATAGGATTCGTGGTGCTTTTCGATACGTTCGGCGGGCCCCGCCACCGAGATGGCGACCGGCCGCTCGCCCAGCCGGGCCGCAACGGCCAGCGCGGTAACGCCTTCGGTGCCTTCGTCATGCGCTTCGTACCAGCCTTGGTCGCGGCCGCGCGTCAGTTGCGCCATCAGCTGGTCGAGGTCCACCACCGTGCTTGCGGTCACGGCCGGCCGCTTGGCGGCTTGCAGCCGTGCGCGGGCATCATCGTCGGTGAGCTGGCCCAGCATGGCCTTGCCCAGTGCAGACGCATGCAGCGCGACGCGCTCGCCAACGTCAAGGATGTAGCGCAGCGGCAGGGGACTCTGTGCCACGGCGACGACGCGCACGGCCTGCGGTTCGAGTACGCCGAAGAAGGCGCTCTCGCTGGTGGCGTGGGACAGCCGCAGTACCGCTGCCTGCGCGCGCTGCGTCAGCGGATCGTGTTCCGCGATCTGGCGCGCAGTCTCGAACAGGCGGCCGGTCGGATAGAAGCGACGCGTGCGCGTGGTCCGCATCAGGTAGCCGAGTGAATGCAGGGTGTGCAACAGGTCCGAGCAACTGCTGTCGGCAACAGCCAGCAGCTTCGCTATCTCGGAATTGGACAAGTCCCGTCTTTCTMGCGCAAAGACTTCGAACACGGCCATGGCGCGGCTTGCCGCGGGAATCTGGACTGGCATATCTGCTCCGAAATATCGAATATGATTACGATATACGGGACAAATGTACGACCCATCGGCGACGTGCGCAAGTCGTTTTTCGAGGGGGCGGAGGATGCTACGATATTTTGTAGGAAAGATGGCCGAGCCGGCAGCCCTCAAAATGAGGACGAATGGGCATATCTGACGCGCATATGCCTCTCCATGTGCGCGACAGGCGGGGGGCGCCGGCGGTCTTGCCGGGCAATCGTCCTGCGGGCATGGGAAGCCGCGTGCGAAAAGCTGGGTGCTCGTAAGGGTGCACGGGTGGCGACACAGCGCTGCMCGGGCGCCGCATCAGGCTATGGGCCGCCGCCGGCAGGCGTGCCGGGCGGCCCCAAGTGCCAGGAGCCTGCCACTGCATGCGCGCAGGCTGCCGCTTCCGTACCGATGGAATGGAACTGCRGGAAGGTCAGGCCGGAAACCCGAAGAGCCGCGCGAAGTCCTGCACGTGCTCCCGTGGCATCCTTGTTTGATTCACCTTGGCTTGYGGGTCTCCGTATCCCATGGACATGCCGAAGGCRGTCACTTCCTCCGGTGGCATGTGCAGATGCGCCGCGATCACGTCATGGAACGGCGCGAAGGAAACCTGCGGGCATGTGTCGATGCCACGCGCTTTCGCGGCGATCATCAGGTTCTGCGCGAACAGGCCGATGTCGATCCAGCTGTGCGGCTTCAATCTGCGGTCGATGCTGAAGATGAGACCCACCGGCGCGCCGAAGAATGAGAAGTTCTGCTCGGTCTGGCGCATGCGCGCCGCGGTGTCGCTGCGATCGATCCCGAGCGAAGCGTAGTAGCGCGCGCCGAAATCGGCCAGTCTCGCGCGGAACACGTCCGGCAACGGCTCAGGGAAGTGGGCGGGCGCGGGTGCGGTCCCGGCGCGGGAGGCGGCGACCAGGGCGCTGGCCAGTTCATCCTTGACCGCGCCGCTGACCACATACACCCGCCAGGGCTGGATATTGGCCCCGCTCGGGGCGGTCGCTGCCTCCTCCAGGATCTCCTGCATGAGTTCCCGGCGAAGCGGCTCAGGCCTGAAGGCGCGAACCGAGCGGCGAGACGTTACGACGGTGGCGACGCATCGCGCGACGGCCTCCTGGGACCATTCCATTGCTGTCTGTACCATGGACTACTCCTGCGGCACGTCGTGGTAGGAAATCCGGCCGGAGGGCAGGAAGAACAGCGCGATCACGGCGCCACCCTTCGCTTCCGGATAGTGGTGACTGCCCGGCGCCGGGGCGGTCCAGCCTCCGGAACACCAGCCATTCGGCCCGTTCAGGGCGGCACCGGGATCCAGCGGAACGACCATGTTGAACTCGCCATAGGGATGACCGTGGTATTGCCCTCTGAACCGATGGTCGGGGTGCCCTTGCTGATTGCCGGTGCTATCCATGTACACCGCTGTGATGCTGAAGTGGAGCGTGCGCTCGGAGGGCTCCGCGATGCGGCTGCGGCGGTAGCTTGGGCCGCCGATCTCGACGTTCGCTGCCCATCCATCCTCCACGCCCTTCCTGACAGAGCAGGACAGCGTCTGGTAGAACTCGCTGTCGGGCCCGTACTTCTCGTTCAACCAGCGCTCGACCGCGGTGCTGGTGGTCAGGTCCTTCACTTCTTCAAGGAAGGGGATGCAGCGCTCGATCAGCGCCTCTCGATCCTGGATGCGGGTTTCGGCCGTCATGGTGTCGTCTCCTGTCAAATGGGCTGGAGGTCATGATGCGCGAACCATGAATTGAATGGAATTGATGTCTCTGCAATTGCATAATGAACGCCATTCAATTGATGGGGCGACATCATGAGCATCGGCCGCACCGACCTGAACCTCTTGAAGGTGTTCGAGGCCGTCTACGAGGAGCGCAATCTGATCCTGGCCGGCAAGCGCCTCAATCTCACGCAATCGGCGGTTAGCCATGCGCTGCGCAGGCTGCGCGAGCTTGTCGGCGACGAGCTTTTCATGCGCATGGGGAAGGGCATGGTGCCGACCGGCCGTGCAACGGCGATGGCGCCAACCCTGCTGGACTCGCTGCGGCGCATCGAGGACGCGCTCGGCGTGGAGCCGTTTTCTCCCGACAAGTCCAGCCGGCGCTTTGTCATCGCGGCGAACGATCACGTCACCGAGGTGATCGTTGCGCCTTTGTCCCGCGAACTGCAAAAGGCCGCCCCGGGCGTCGACCTTGTCATCCGGCCGTCCACGCGGCTGGACCTGGCCGAGCAGATCGACCTGGGACGCATCGATCTTGCCATCGGCATCTTTTCCCAGGTGCCACCCCGCCTGAACTCGCGAACGCTGATGTCGCAGGGAGAGTCCATCTTGATGCGCAAGGGACATCCCGCTTCCCGCCGCAAGCTCACGCTCCGCGACCTGGCGAAGTACCCGCTCGTCACCCTGTCCGTCGGCGGGGAGGAGGAAGGCGCGGTAGGGGGTTTCATCGTTGAGCGTGGCCTCGCGCGCCAGTCGGAGATGTTCGACCGGCGTGCGTTGGAGAAGGCGCTCCTTGAACTGAACGAGGTGCCGCGGCTGAGAGTCACCGTCCCGCACTCGCTCGCCATTCCAGCGCTGCTTCGCGATACGCACATGCTGTCCATCGTGCCCGCGTCCCTMGCCATGGCGCTGACAAGGAGCGGCGACCTGATTCGCCGGCATCCGCCGTACCCGGCTGGAAACGAGACCATGCGTGCGGTCTGGCATGGCCGCGACGACCACGACGTGGGTCACGCCTGGCTGCGCGAGATGATCGCGACGACAGCGCGAGCCGCCGAAGAGGCGCTCGCGTAGCATGGCGGACCCGCACTCAGCCGCCGCCCAGCAGGTCGTGCGCGTCGAGGAGCGCGTAGGCGATCTCCGGCCTGGCTTCGAGGCAGCGGCGTATGGCCGCAGGGATGGCCTGGCGGGTCTTGCGGCACAAACCGGGCTGGTCTTCCACCCGGATGTTGATCCCGCGCATGGTGCGCACTTCGTGGATGCTCGGGGTGATCGTGACGACGAGGCCCAGTTGCGCCTGCATGCGCTGTTCCATTTTCCGCAGGTCGGCAAGGCTGGAGAGGCTTTCCAGGCGCGCAACCAGCTTTTTCTCCTCCTCCTGCGTGAGCATCAGGATCCGGATGTCGGCATGCGGGTCGCCCAGCAGGGCCTCGCGATTGCAGATGCAGGCGCCGGGCGGGCATTCCTTGCGGATGGGAAAGGGGGCGTTCATGTCGTCGGGGCTGCCGGCGCCTCAGCCGGGGAGGGTGCAAGCAGAATATCTTAAGGCAGGATGCCTGAGCCAGGTTCACCCGGGATGCGTTCTCGCCGGGCCGGCACKGCCGGCCGCCAGCGGGAAGCGGGGAAACGGTTTATGCTCGCGTTCGCGCGCCCGCCCCCTGGGCGGATGCGCCAGCCAACTTCCAGCCAAGGACACCCCCATGTCACTTTMGATGTATGAAGTCTCGATCCMGGTGTTCATCCGGGCCTTCGGCAGCCTGTCCGCCATCCTGGACAAGGGCGCGGCGTTCGCGCAGGCGCAGGGCATGGATCCGTCCGACCTGATCCAGACCCGCCTGGTGGCGGACATGGATCMGCTGCCGGCCCAGGTGCAACGCGCCAGCGACGCCGCCAAGGGCTGCGCGGCTCGGCTGGCGGGGATCGAGATGCCGTCGTTCACTGACAACGAGGCCACCTTCCCGGAACTGCAGGAGCGCATCGCCAAGACCGTGGCGTTCCTGAAGACCATCGAGCCGGCCCAGCTCGAAGGCAGCGAGACGCGCACCATCGAGCTCAAGCTGCGCCCGGAGCCGGTCACCTTCGACGGCAAGTCCTACCTGCTGGGCTTTGTGCTGCCGAACTTCTATTTCCATGTGACGACCGCATACGACATCTTGCGCCACAAGGGCGTGCCGGTCGGCAAGCGGGACTATCTCGGCCTGAAATAAGGCAAGTGCAACGAAGCCGCCGCGGCATTTCTGTCGCGGCGGCCTCGCCAGGATCGCGGCGGGCGCCGGATTGTCAGGCGCGCCCGGCCGCCAGCCTGGCGCCGGCCGGGGTTGGCTGCTCGAGCCGGTCCAGGCGCCCGCTCCAGGCCGTCAGGCCCAGCGCCACCAGCACCACCAGCGCGCCGATCCACGGCGTATGCATCAGCCCCAGGTGGGTCACGATCAGGCCGCCGGCCCAGGCCGCGCCGGCAATGCCCAGGTTGAACGCGGCGATATTCAGCCCCGACGCCACGTCCACGGCGCCCGGCGTGAAGCGCTCGGCCTGCTTGACCACATAGACCTGCAGGCCCGGCACATTGCCAAAGGCAACCGCGCCCCAGGCCAGCACCGTGGCCACTACCAGCCAGCGATGCGCGGCGGTGAAGGTCAGTACGAACAACACCAGCGCCAGCAGCAGGAACACGATCTTGAGCGCGGCGATGGGGCCGCGGCGGTCTGCCAGGCGGCCGCCCCAGATATTGCCTGCCGCCACCGAGACTCCGTACACCAGCATCACCAGCCCGACCGCGCCGGCGCTGAAGCCCGACACATCCTGCAGGATCGGCGCGAGGAAGGTGAASGGGATGAAGGAGCCGCCGTAGCCGATCGCGGTCTTGGCGTAGACCAGCAGCAGGCGTGGCTCGGCCAGCACCCTGGCCTGTTGCAGCAGGGAGGCCGGTGCGCCGCTGCGKATGCCGGCCGGCACGAACATCAGGCTGCCGACGAAGGCGACCAGGCCGAGCGCGGCCACCGCGAGGAAGGTCTCGCGCCAGCCGAAGTGCTGGCCGATGAAGGTGCCGAGCGGTACGCCGGTGACCAGGGCCACGGTAAGGCCGGTGAACATGATGGCGATCGCGCTCGCGGCCTTCTCCTTCGGCACCAGGCTGGTGGCGATGGTMGAGCCGATCGAGAAGAACACGCCGTGGGCCAGGCCGGTCAGCACGCGCGCCAGGATCAGCGATTCATAGCCGGGTGCTTTCCAGGCCAGCAGGTTGCCCAGCGTGAACAGCGCCATCAGCGACACCAGCAGCGCCTTGCGCGGCAGGCGGCCGGTGAGGGCGGTCAGCACCGGCGCGCCKACGGCGACGCCCAGCGCATAGAGGCTGACCAGCAGGCCGGCGGAGGGCAGGGTGATATGGAGATCGGCGGCGATGGTSGGAATCAGGCCGACGATGACGAATTCGGTGGTACCGATGGCGAACGCGCTGATGGTCAGCGCGAGCAGGGCGATGGGCATGGTTGGCTCCGGACATCCGGGAAATTCGGGATGGAGGGAGTGTGCCCGTGCATTTCTTGCCGATTAAGAGGGTGATCTGGATAAGATATTTGATTAGTATTCAACAATGAAGATCACACTCGAAGAACTGCAGGCCTTCGCCACCGTGGTGGACAGCGGCTCCATCACGGCCGCGGCCGAGCAACTGGGGCAGACCGTTTCCGGCATCAGCCGGGCGCTCGGCCGGCTGGAGGACAAGGTCGGCACCACCTTGCTGCACCGGACCACGCGGCGGCTGGCGCTGAGCGAGGAGGGCGAGGCGCTGCTGGCCCATGCGCGCAACATCCTGGCCTCGGTGGATCTGGCCGAGGAGCAGATGGCGGTACGCCGCCAGCGCCCGGCGGGCCGGCTGCGGGTKAACGCGGCGTCGCCTTTCATGCTGCACGTGATCGTGCCGCTGGTAGGAGAGTTCCGCCGCGAGTACCCGGAAATCGAGCTGGAACTGAACACCAACGACCTGATCATCGACCTGCTGGAGCACCGCACCGACGTGGCCATCCGCATCGGCGCGCTGCGCGACTCCACCCTGCATGCCCGCCCCCTGGCCACCAGCCGCGTGCGGGTGCTGGCCAGCCCGGCCTATCTCAAGGCGCGCGGCCGACCGGCATCGGTGGCGGACCTTGCCGCGCATAGCCTGATCGGCTTCAACCAGCCGGAGTCGCTCAACCGCTGGCCGCTGCACGGCGCCATGGGCGAAGAGGTGCAGGTCACGCCGCATCTGGCCGCATCGAGCGGCGAAACCCTGCGCCAGCTTGCGCTGGCCGGGGAGGGCCTGGTGTGCCTGTCGGATTTCATGACCGAAGCGGACCGCCGCCGCGGCGACCTGGTCCAGGTGCTGATGAAGGAGACCATCGAAGAACGGCAGTCGATCAACGCGGTCTATTACCTCAACACGCAGCTATCGGCGCGTATCGCGTGCTTCCTGGACTTCGTCGGCACGCGGCTGCGGGCGGCGGAGTGGGCCAAGGTATAGGCGCGAACGATGCGGCGGCTGGAGCGACTTCGCGACCTGTGCGAAAATAGCGAGTTAGCCGCAGTACCCTGGCCACTGGCCATCGATCATGGGTGGCCGCCTGTTTGCCCGCTTCCCGGCCGCCCCGCGCGCGCGATTGCCTTTGCGGCATCGCCGCCCGCCGGCCGGAATCCGTCCGCCCGGCCGCCGACCGTCTTGCCGCCACCGTGCTTGTCGCATTTTTTTGCAGTATGGATGCCGCATKAATGCCGCATGAATGCCGCATGCCGGCGGCCCATGGCTGGCGCATGATGACTGCATACCCACAAAAACCCATTACCGCTTCACCACCAGCATGACTTACGCCGTCAAGGAAATCTTCTACACACTGCAGGGCGAGGGCGCCAACGCCGGCCGCGCCGCGGTGTTCTGCCGCTTCTCCGGATGCAATCTATGGAGCGGGCGCGAAGAGGACCGGGCGAGCGCGGTCTGCCAGTTCTGCGATACCGATTTCGTCGGCACCGACGGCACCGAAGGCGGCAAGTACCGCACTGCCGAGGCGCTCGCCGACAAGGTCGCGGCGCAGTGGCCGCAGGACGTGGACGCCGGCGGCGCCGGCCGGCCGCTGGTGGTTTGCACTGGCGGCGAGCCATTGCTGCAGCTCGATGCGCCGCTGATCGCAGCGCTGCACGCGCGCGGCTTCGAGATCGCCATCGAAACCAACGGCACCCTGCCGGTGCCGGAGGGGGTCGACTGGGTTTGCGTCAGCCCCAAGATGGGCGCGGAGCTGGTGGTCACGCGCGGCGATGAGCTCAAGGTAGTCATCCCGCAGGATGGCCAGGATTTCGCCGCATACGAGCGGCTTGATTTCCGCCATTTCCTGGTGCAGGCCATGGACGGCCCGCTGGCGCGGCAGAATACGGCGCTCGCGGTCGAGTTCTGCCAGCGCCGCCCGCGCTGGCGCCTCTCGCTGCAGACACACAAGTTGCTAGGTATCCGGTAGTCCCGGCCTTTCGCTCCCGATTCGCCCCGATTCGTTCCGATTCGCCCCGATCACCGTACCMGCACACACCGGCACCCATGAACAAGCAAGTCTCCATTACCCGCCGTCTGGAATTCGACTCCGGCCACCGCATCCCCAACCATGGCGGCCAGTGCCGCAACATCCACGGCCATCGCTATCGCCTGGACCTCACGCTCTCGGGCGAGGTGCTGCGCCGCGCGGGCGCGTCGGACGAGGGCATGATCCTGGATTTCAGCGACATCAAGGCGCTGGCCAACGAGCATCTGGTCGACAAGTGGGACCATGCCTTCCTGATTCATCGCGGCGACACCGCGCTGCTGAATTTCCTGCAGTCCATGGAAGGGCACAAGACGGTCGTGCTGGACGCCATTCCCACCGTGGAAAACMTGGCGCAGATCGCCTTCGACATTCTCTCGCCGGTATTCAAGGATTGCTTCGGCCACCAGTTGCAGCTGACGCGCCTGGTGCTGTTCGAGACGCCGAACTGCTGGGCCGAGGTCAGCGCTTCCCTCAGCCTGCCCGCGCAGGACTGAGGCGTCAGCCAGCCCATGCCAGCCGAGATGAACGCCCCGATCCTGCCGCCCCTGGCAGGCGAAGCAGGCCTCGATCCCGCCGCCGAGCGCGACCGCCGCTATATGCGGGCGGCGCTGGAGGAAGCGCGCCTGGCCGAGGCTGCCGGCGAAGTGCCGGTGGGCGCGGTGGTGGTGTGGAACGATGCCGTCATCGCGCGCGGCCACAACCTGCCGATCCGCTCGGTGGATCCCTCCGCGCATGCCGAAATGCAGGCATTGCGTGCCGCCGCGCAGGTGATCGGCAACTATCGCATGCCGGAGTGCKAGCTGTACGTGACGCTGGAACCATGCGTGATGTGCAGCGGCGCCATCCTCCATGCGCGCATCCGCCACGTGGTGTTCGGCGCCTCGGACCMCAAGACAGGCGCCGCGGGCAGCGTGCTCAACCTGTTCGAGCAGGCGCAGCTCAATCACCAGACCTCCATCGCCGGCGGCGTGCTGGCCGACGAATGCGGGGGCATGCTGAAGGCCTTCTTCGGTGCCAGGCGGCGCGCGCAGAAGGCTGCGCAGAAGGCCGCGCAGCAAGCCGAGCAACAAGCCGAGCAGCAAGGCGTGCCGGCGGCGCAGGCCGCGGGCACTGGCTGCGCCCGCTGCGCGACGGCGGATAATGCCGGCGGCGCCAGCCAGCCTGATTCCAGCCCGGACTCCAGCCCCGTGTTAAGCCCCGTTCCCGGCCCCGCTCCAAGCCCCGATCCCGACGCATGAGCCAGCTCCCCKATCCGATGCCGAACCTCGCCACGCCGCCGACCGAAGTCCGCCTGATTGCGTCCTCGGGCTATCCCCACGACGTCGCCATCGCCGCGCGTGCTGTTGCCTGGCTCAGGCAGCATGGCTTGCACGTCGGCAATCCGGACGTGCTGGCACGCCGCTACCTGCGCTTCGGCGGCACCGACGACGAGCGCCTGGCCGACCTGCATGCCATCGGCACCGGCACGCCGCACGAACTGACGCTGGCCGTGCGCGGCGGCTATGGCATCGCGCGCTTGCTGGAGCGCGTGGACTTTGCCCGCATCGCGGAGCAGGCGYGCGGCGCGTGCACGCCCATCGTGGGTCACAGTGACTTCACGGCTTTCCAGCTGGCCTACCTGGCGGCGTGCGGCGGCGTGACGTTCGCGGGGCCGATGCTGCTGGCCGATTTCGGCGCCGAGCCGGTCGACGCCTTCATGTGGCAGCATTTCCTCGGCGTGATGCATGACCCGGCCTACACCATCGATGTGCAGGCGCCCCAGGCCGGCGGCCAGCCATTCAGCGGCACCGTGTCCGGCACGCTGTGGGGCGGCAACCTGGCCATGCTGTGCAGCCTGCTGGGCACGCGCTTCATGCCGGCCGTCGACGGCGGCATCCTGTTCCTGGAAGACGTCAACGAGCCGCCATACCGCGTCGAGCGCATGCTGCTGCAACTCGACCAGGCCGGCGTGCTGGGGGCGCAGCGCGCCATCGTGCTGGGCGATTTTTCCAACTACCGCGTGACCGACTACGACAATGGCTACGACCTGCCAGCGGTGGTGCGCTACCTGCAGGAGCGCCTGTCCGTGCCGGTGCTGACCGGCCTGCCATTCGGGCACTGTGAGCGCAAGCTGACGCTGCCGGTAGGCGGCCAGGCGCAGTTGAGCGCACGCGAGGATGGTTTTTCGCTGTCCCTCTCGGGCTATCCGGTGTTGAAAGCGGGGGCTTGCGCCCCTATCTGAAGGCTGGCGCTTCTTTAGCGCGCTCGCGGATGGTAAAATTACGGGTTATTTCCCGGTTTCCTGTCCGGGCTCCAGTGCTTGCCGGCCATCGGCCCGCAAGCCGGGGCCGCATGCCGATGCCATGCCGCTGCACTTGTGGCGCCATCGCCGCACGGGCACTGCCGCCGGCATCGCCGCGCGCCATGCGCGCGCCAGTTTCGCGCCCCATCATTCATACAAGGTTCCAGACGTGCTTTCTACCGCAAACATCACCATGCAGTTCGGCCCCAAGCCGTTGTTCGAGAATATCTCGGTCAAGTTCGGCGAGGGCAACCGCTACGGCTTGATCGGCGCGAACGGCTGCGGCAAGTCCACCTTCATGAAGATCCTCGGTGGCGACCTGGAGCCGTCGGGCGGCAACGTCATGCTGGAGCCGGGCGTGCGCCTGGGCAAGCTGCGCCAGGACCAGTTCGCCTATGAAGACATGCGCGTGCTGGACGTGGTCATGATGGGCCATACCGAGATGTGGGCCGCCGCCGCCGAGCGCGACGCCATCTACGCCAACCCGGAAGCCACCGACGAAGACTACATGAAGGCCGCCGAGCTGGAGGCCAAGTACGCCGAGTACGACGGCTACACCGCCGAGGCGCGTGCGGGCGAGCTGTTGCTGGGCGTGGGCATTCCCACCGACCAGCACCAGGGCACCATGAGCAACGTCGCGCCCGGCTGGAAGCTGCGGGTGCTGCTGGCGCAGGCGCTGTTCTCGAACCCGGACGTGCTGCTGCTCGATGAGCCGACCAACAACCTGGACATCAACACCATCCGCTGGCTGGAGGAAGTGCTCAACGAGCGCAACTCCACCATGATCATCATTTCCCACGATCGCCACTTCCTGAACTCCGTGTGCACGCACATGGCCGACATGGACTACGGCACGCTCAAGGTCTATCCGGGCAACTACGACGACTACATGGAAGCCTCCATGCAGGCGCGTKAGCGCCAGATGGCGGCAAATGCGCGCGCCAAGGAGCGCATCGGCGAACTGCAGGACTTCGTGCGCCGCTTCTCGGCCAACAAGTCCAAGGCACGCCAGGCCACCTCGCGCCTCAAGCAGATCGACAAGATCAAGGTCGAGGACATCAAGCCCTCGTCGCGCCAGAACCCCTTCATCCGCTTCGAGTTCGAGAAGAAGCTGCACAACCTGGCRGTGGAAGCGGACGGCATCACCAAGACCTACGACCGCAAGATCATCAACAACCTGTCGATGGCCATCCAGGCCGGCGAGCGCGTGGCCATCATCGGCKAGAACGGCGCCGGCAAGACCACGCTCCTGCGCAGCCTGCTGAACAATGCCGTGCAGAACGGCGTGCAGCGCGGCGTGGAAGTGGATCGCGGCACGATCAAGTGGGCCGAGAACGCCAACGTCGGCTACATGCCGCAGGATACCTACGAGGAATTCCCGGCCGACCGCGACCTGATGGACTGGATGAGCCAGTGGACCCAGGCCGGCGACGACGACCAGTCGCTGCGCGGCACCATGGGCCGCCTGCTGTTCTCGGCCGACGACATCAAGAAATCGGTCAAGGTGCTGTCCGGCGGCGAGAAGGGCCGCATGATCTGGGGCAAGCTGATGCTGGGCCGGCACAATGTGATGGCGCTCGACGAGCCGACCAACCACATGGACATGGAATCGATCGAATCGCTGCAGATCGCGCTCGACAAGTACACCGGCACCCTGATCTTCGTCTCGCACGACCGCGTGTTCGTCAGCGGCCTGGCCACGCGCGTGATCGAAGTGCGAACCGACGGCACGCTGACCGACTACCTGGGTACGTATGACGAGTACCTGGAGTCGCAAGGCATCGACGGCTAAGCGCGTCGCGCCGGCTCCGCCAGCCAGGCGGCAAGCGCAGGAAGAAATGGGCCGCCAAGTTCAGTGCGGCCCTTTTCCATTCTGTTGCGAAGTGCGCACTGCTGCCGCGCCGCGTGCCTGTGCTCAGGCGTGCGCCTGCGCCTGTCCCTCGTCGCGCGTCATCTTGTCGAGCTGGTCGATGATGGCGGCCGCGGTGATCTCGCCCTTGGCCTTGCGCAGGGCCGCGTACAGCGTGTCGCGCAGCGCCATCAGCTCAGCCGGGCTGGCGGCCTTCTCGACCTTGACCTGCAGCATGTAGCCGCGCAGGCCGAGATGATGTCCGATGACATCCGTATAGAAGTGATAAAGCGCCTGGTAGCTGCCGGTGCCCTTGCTGTCGCCCGCATCGCCGCCATCGCCMGCACCGCGGCTGGCGTAGATGGAAAAGACGCTGTCGGCATGGCCGGCGGGGCCGCTTGCGCCGGTTGTCGCCGGCTCGGGCAGGTCCTGGGCGTCCCGGGCAGGTGCGTCCGGCGGCGCGGCGTCCCCGGTGCCGATCAGGCCGGCTTCGAGCAAGGCTTCGAGGGCCTCGGGGCCCACGCCCATGCCGCCGGTCTGGGCCAGCAGATCGCTGCGCCGGCGTTCGCCGTTGACGATCAGCAGCAGGGCGCGCGTCTTGTGGTMGAGTCTGCGCGCGCGCGTGCGGATCTCGTCCTGGCCCTGCTCGGTCTTGTGGAACACCGGGTCGGTCATGTCTCTTTGCTCTCCCTTGTTGTGCGCCGGCAGCGGCATGCGGCGCGCTGTGCCGGGGTTCGGCTCGTCGTCGGCCKATTATCGCCACGTTGTGCGGGGCGGCTGGCGCACCGCAAAAAACCGAGGCGCCAAACCGCTCTACAATGTGGAGCACCATAAAAGTAACAAAATTTGCACCCGCCTATTCACCCAACTGAAAACTGTGGCCATGCAACAACGAGACAAACTTTTTATCAACGGTAAGTGGGTCGCGCCTCATGGCACCGGCCATATCGACGTCATCCATTCCACCACCGAAGCCGTCATGGGCCGCATCCCCGAAGGGCATGCGCGCGATGCCGAGGATGCCATCCAGGCTGCCCGCGCCGCCTTCGACGCCTGGTCGGCCACGCCGCCCAGCGTGCGCGCGGGATATATCCGCAAGGTTGCGGAGGGCCTCAAGGAACGCAGCGAGGAACTGGCGCAACTGATCGCGGGTGAAGTCGGCATGCCGATCAAGCTGGCCCGCGCGATCCAGGTCGGCGGCCMGGTCTACAACTGGGCGCAGGCTGCCAAGCTGGTGGAGAGCTTCGCCTTCGAGGAGGAGGTCGGCAATTCGCTGGTGGTGCGTGAGCCGGTCGGCGTGGTGGCGGCCATCACGCCGTGGAACTATCCGCTCAATCAGATCACGCTCAAGGTGGCGCCGGCACTGGCGGCCGGCTGCACCGTCGTGCTCAAGCCGTCCGAAGTGGCGCCGCTCAACGCCTTCGTGCTGGCCGAGGTGATCGAAGCCGCCGGCCTGCCGCCGGGCGTGTTCAACCTGGTCACCGGCTTCGGCCCCGTCGTGGGCGAAGTGCTGGCCAGCCACGCCGAGGTGGACATGGTGTCGTTTACCGGCTCCACGCGTGCCGGCAAGCGCGTCTCCGAGCTGGGCGCGCAGAGCGTMAAGCGCGTGGCGCTGGAGCTGGGCGGCAAGTCCGCCTCGGTGATCCTCGACGACGCGGACATGGCGGCCGCGGTGAAGGGCACCATCAACGCCTGCTTCCTCAATTCCGGGCAGACCTGCTCGGCCCACACCCGCATGCTGGTGCCGCGCGGCCGCTACGACGAAGTCAAGGCGATCGCCAAGCAGGTGGCCGATGCCTTCACCGTGGGCGACCCGCTGCAGGAAACCAGCCGCCTGGGCCCGCTGATTTCCGCTACGCAGAAAGAGCGCGTGAACAGCTATATCCAGCGCGGCCTCAACGAAGGCGCCGAACTGGTGGCGGGCGGGCCTGAAGCGCCCGCGGGGCTGGACAAGGGCTTCTTCGTCAAGCCGACCGTGCTCGGCAATGTCGACCCCAAGGCCACCGTTGCCCAGGAAGAGATCTTCGGCCCGGTGCTGTCGATCATCTGCTACGACACGGAGGAAGACGCCGTGCGCATCGCCAACGACAGCATCTACGGGCTGGGCGGCGGGGTGTGGTCGGGCGACGAAGCGCGCGCCATCCGCGTGGCTCGCCGCATCCGCACGGGCCAGGTCGACATCAACGGCGGCCCGTTCAACATGCAGGCGCCGTTCGGCGGCTACAAGCAGTCCGGCAACGGGCGCGAAGCCGGCAAGTACGGGCTGGAGGAATTCCTCGAGTACAAGTCGCTGCAGTTGAGGAAGCCGGCGGCCTGAAGCGCCCGGCCTTGATCGGCGCGGGGCAGGGCGCGCAATCCGGCGTCACTGCCCGCAGCAGGGAAGCATGCCCGGCAGGTCCGGGCATTTTTCATGGGCGCGGGTGCTTGCCCTGGCGGTGCCTGCTTCGGCGATAATGCCGGGGTTCCGACCGCTGGCCGGCCCGCTTCGCCATGCGAGCAAAGGCCGGCGCGGCGCAAGGCGACAAGAGACAAGAGACAGCAGCACTGGGACAAAAACATAAATAACCGCGGGCGCTGCGTGCCGTCACGCGGAGGAGAGGGATCGATGCGCTGGTTCAAACGGCTGGCCTGGCTGGTATTGGCGCTGGCGGCGCTGCTGCTGGCCGGCGCGCTCGGCGGCTACGTGTGGTACCGGCAGGCGTCGCAACCACAGACCGCGGGCACGCTGAGCCTGCCGGGGCTGCGCGAGCGCGTCTCCATCGTCAGGGACCGTCACGATGTACCCCACATCAAGGCAGCCAACGTAGAGGACGCCTACTACGCGCTCGGCTTCGTGCACGCGCAGGACCGCTTGTGGCAACTGCAGATGAACAAGCGCATCGTGTCGGGGCGCCTGGCCGAGATCATCGGGCCGCAAGCACTCGATGCCGACCGCTTCCTGCGCACGCTCGGCGTGCGACGCAATGCCGAGGCCATCCTGGCCAGCTCCACGCCCGCGACGCGCGCCGCGCTGCAAGCCTATGCCGACGGGGTCAACGCCTATATCGACACGCGCAAGGGCCCGCTGCCGCCGGAGTTCGTGCTGCTGCGCACGAAGCCCGAACACTGGGAGCCGGCCGATACGCTGGCCTGGCAGACCATGATGGCGTGGGACCTGGGCGGCAACTGGACGCAGGAGACGCTGCGCATGCGGCTGGCGCAGGTGTTGCCGGTCGCGCGCATCAATGAACTGCTGGCGCCGTATCCGGGCGATCGGGCGCCGCGCACCATGGACTACGGCAACCTCTACCGGCACCTGGCGCCGCTGGCCACCGCCATGGCGCGCGTCGAACAGCAGGCCCCGCCCGGCTACGTGGAGGGCATGGGCTCGAACAACTGGGTGGTATCGGGCGCCCATACGCGCTCGGGCAAGCCGCTGCTGGCCAACGATCCGCACCTGGGCCTGCAGGCGCCGGCGCTGTGGTACTTCGCGCAACTGCAGGCGCCGGGGCTGGATGTCAGCGGTGCCACGCTGCCTGGCACGCCGCTGGTGGTGCTGGGGCATAACCAGCGCATTGCCTGGGGCTTCACCAATACCGCGCCCGATGTGCAGGACCTGTATATCGAACGAATCCAGCCCGGCAGCACCMGGCGCTACCAGACGCCGGACGGCTGGGCCGATTTCACGGTGCGCAGCGAGACCATCCGCGTCAAGGGCGCGCCCGACGTGACCCTGAGCGTGCGCGAGACGCGCCACGGGCCGGTGATTTCCGACGTGGCCGAACCCGTCTCCGCCGCCGCGGCGCCGCTCGGCGCGCAGTTCGTGGTGGCCTTCCAGTGGACCGCGCTGCGCGCCGACGACCGCACCTTCCAGGCCGGGCTCGCGCTGAACCGGGCCACCGGCTGGGACAGCTTCCTGGCGGCACTGCGCGATTTCCATTCGCCGCAGCAGAACATCGTCTACGCGGACGTGGACGGCAATATCGGCTTCATCGCGCCGGGCCGTGTGCCGCTGCGCCGTGCCGACAACGACCTGAAGGKGCTGGCKCCGGCGCCGGGCTGGGATGCGCGCTACGACTGGAATGGCTTCATTCCCTTCGATCAGTTGCCGCGCCGCTTCAATCCGCCCGAAGGCGTCATCGCCACGGCCAACCACAAGATCGTGGAGGACGATTACCCGTACTTCCTGACCAGCGAATGGACCGTGCCCTATCGTTACCAGCGCATCCGCACCCTGCTGGACGCGACCGAACGGCACACCATGGACAGCTTTGGCGCGATCCAGAAAGACACGCTCTCGCTGGCGGTGCGCGATGCCTTGCCGCTGCTGCTGGCGGCGCCCTTCGCCGGCGGCCCGGCGCTGCCCGCGCGCGAGCGCGCGCTGCTCGAGTCGTTGCGCCAGTGGGACGGCGACATGCAGCCCGGGCTGGCGCAGCCGCTGGTGGCGACGGCCTGGCTGCGCGAGCTGTCGCGGGTGCTGTTCGAGGACAAGGTGGGCGACGCCGTGTTCAATCGCCTGTKGGAGCAGCGCAACGTGCAGCAGCCCATGCTCAACGTGCTGCGCAACCCCCGCGGGCTCGGCGCATTCTGGTGCGACGACAGCACCACGCCGGCCCACGAAGACTGCGATGACGCCATCGCCAAGGCATGGCGCCGCGCCATTGCCGATCTGGACCAGCGCTACGGAGACAAGCCCGAGCGCTGGCAATRGGGCATGGCGCACGCTGCGCGCTCCGAGCACAAGCCCTTCGGCAAGCATCCCTACCTGGCGGGCCTGTTCAACGTGAAGGTGCCGAGCGGCGGCGACACCTACACGGTCAATGTGGGGCGCCACAACCTGCGCGACGAAGCGGCGCCGTTCGAGAGCGTGCATGCGGCCAGCCTGCGTGCCATCTACGATCTCTCCGACCTGGCCGAATCGCGGTTCATGGATTCCACCGGGCAGTCGGGCAACGTGATGTCCACCCACTACCGCGACTGGACCGACAAATGGGCCTCGGTGCAATACATCACCATGGCCCCCGGGCGGCGCGCGCCGGGCAACGAAGTCTTCGATACGCTGGTGCTCAAGCCGGAGGGCGGCGCGCGCTGAGCGGGGCGGCTGGCCGCGGCGCGCGGCATGTMATGGCGCGAGCCGTTGCCGGCTTGCGCCGCAAGCCATTAAGATCGGTGMTTTGCATCGTCCAGACGGGACCGCCATGACCCAAGCCAGGTTCACCACCCATGTCATACAGCACGTCGCATTCGAAGAYGCCGGCGTGCTGGGCKACGCCCTGCGCGAGCGCGGGCACGCCCTGCAAGTGCTGCGCGCGKGTATCGACGACCTGAGCGTGGTCGCCGCGCAGCCTGCCGACCTGCTGGTTGTGCTCGGCGGCCCGATCGGCGTATACGAGAACGAGGCCTATCCGTGGCTGGATGCCGAAATCGACATCATCCGCGCGCGGCTCGAAGGCGGGCGGCCGGTGATCGGGGTCTGCCTGGGCGCGCAGCTGATCGCGCGTGCGTGCGGCGCGCGGGTCTACCCGGGCACGCGGGAAATCGGCTGGGCGCCGATCCAGCCTACCGCGGCCGGGCGTKACTCGGCGCTGGCGKAACTGGAGAGCGCCGGCTGGAACGTGCTGCACTGGCACGGCGATACCTTCGACCTGCCCGCCGGCGCGCAACTGCTGGCCTCCACGGCCGCGGTGCCGCACCAGGCCTACGCCATCGGCCGCCAGGTCCTGGCGCTGCAGTTCCATCCCGAGGCCCGTCCGGCGGAGCTGGAAGGCTGGCTGATCGGGCATACCGTCGAGCTCGGCAAGGCGGGTATCGATCCGCGCGAGATCCGTGCGCGTACGGCGGAGATCGGCGCGGATGTGGCTGCGGCGGGGCGCCGCATGTTCGGGCGCTGGCTGGGAGAGGCCGGCTTGTGAGCGGGTTTGCCGCAACGCCGGCGCTGGTCACCCGCATCGACGAGGTCCTGCTCGGCGCCGTGCGGCCCTTCGGGCCCAAGGGCGTGCCCAGCGGCATCGACAAGCGGCCGGCGGCGGGCGTGGTGCGCGTCACCAGGCTCGGCCTTGCCGGCGACGGGCAGGGCGACCCCCGGCATCACGGCGGCCCCGAAAAAGCGCTCCACCACTATGCCTTCGACCACTACGCGGCCTGGCGGCGGGAGCTTGCGCCGCTGTCCGCTGCCGCCGCCGGGTTGCTGTCGCTGCCCGGGGCGTTCGGCGAGAACCTGAGCAGCGCCGGCCTTACCGAGAAAGAGGTCTGTATCGGCGACCGCTACCGCCTCGGCACGGCGCTGGTCGAAGTGTCGCAGGCGCGCCAGCCCTGCTGGAAGCTGAACCACCGTTTCGGCCACGCTGGCATGGCGCGGGCGGTCCAGCAAAGCTTGCGCACCGGCTGGTATTACCGGGTGCTGGAAGAGGGTGACGCGGGGGGCGGGGACTGCCTTGCGCTGGTCGAGCGGCCATGCCCCGGCTGGAGCCTGCATCGCTTGCTGCATGTGCTGTACGTGGATCGGCTCGATACGGTGGCGCTGGCCGATATGGCGGTACTGCCATCACTTGCCGAAAGCTGGCGCAAGCTGGCTCGCCAGCGGCTGGAACGGCGCGAAGTCGAGGATATGGAGCGGCGGCTGGCGGGCGGCTGAGCCCGGGGGCAGGAGGAGGAAAGCTCAGTTGCGGCAGAAGCGGCGCGCGGTGCCCTCGCGCGTGATGCGCTCCCAGACGGCCTGCTTTTCCGTGTCGTCCAGGAAGACCCAGTTGCTGACTTCCATCGCGGTGCGGCCGCAGCCCTGGCAGATTTCGTCGAACAGGGTCGAGCAGATGCCGATGCAGGGGCTGTCGGGGCGGTCGGACAGATTGTCGTCGCGGCGGGTGTCGGGAGAGCCGGCGGGAGAGCCGGCGGGCGATGCTGGCTGGCGGGTGTCTTGCGGGTTTGACGGCATGCGGCGGTGAGGCGGGGCGGATGGCCGCACATTATAAACGGCGGCGGGCATGATCCCCGGTCGCGCGGCGTGCGGCGACGCAATGCCGGCGGCCGGATGCCGGCGATGACGGATCCTGATTACCTGCCACGTAATTGAGCGCTGCCTCCGGCAGGCTTACGCTGCACCTGCTGCACGATCTTCCAACCAGGAGCCTGCCATGTCTATCCTCGTCACCGCGCTGTCCAGCGCTGCCGGCACCGCCGCCGCGCCTGTCGACCCGCGCATCCGCCAGTTCGTGGAGCAAGTCCTGATGGGCTCTCCCGTGGCCCGCTCGCTGGGCATCGCCCTGGATGTGCTGGCGGTGGACCATGTCGAGCTGGTGCTGCCGTTCAGCCCGGCCAATATCACGGTCGGCGAGATTGTCCACGGCGGCGTCATCGCCACGCTGATCGATGTGACGGGTGCGGCGGCGGCTGTGTCCGGCTGCGATGGCGAGCACTTGCGCGGTGGCGCGACCGGTTCGCTGAATATCCAGTATCTCGAAGCGGCAAGGGCGGCCAACCTGCGCGCTGTGGCCAGCGTGATCCGCCGCGGGCGCAGGCAGGTGGTTACCGAGGTGTCGCTCTACGCGGAAGGTGCAAACGAGGGCGAGCTCGTGGCCAAGGCCCTGATGAGCACCACGCTGTTCTAAGGCTGCTGGCCTGCCTGCCGTCGCGCATCCCGGACGGCGGCATCGAGCTGGCACGCCAGTTCMTCGCTCGCGCGCAGGAGCGGTTCGCGGCTGCGCGCGGCCCGGGCGAGAATCAGCGCCCCGGACCACGAGCAGACCATCAGGCTTGCCAGCCCGGCTGCGCGCGCGGGCGGGATGCCGTGTGTCGCGAATGCCGCCGCCAGCACGCTTTCCCACGAAGCAAACGCGGCCCTGCCGGCCTGGGCGACGGCTTCGGCCCCGGGCGCAAGCTCCAGCAGGATGGTCGAGATGGGGCAGCCGTCGCGGTATTCCGACTCCGCCATCCAGCCCGCCAGGGCCGTGCCGTAGGCCCTTGCGATCGCCGCTGGCGAATCGTGCCCGGCGCATAGCCGCGCAAGCGTCGCGCGCACCAGTTCGCCGGCGTAGGCGATGACTTCCTCGGCGATCTGCTCCTTGCCGCGCGGGAAGTAGTGATACAGCGATCCCTTGGGCGCGCCGCTCAGTGCAACGATGTCATTGGTGCCGCTGGCCGCGTAGCCGTTTTGGCGGAACAGGACGGCTGCGGCGCGGACGATCTTGTCGCGGTGCTTGGCGTGGGCTGGCATTGGCGGGTGTCCTGATGCGGGTGTCCTGATGCATCGGAGGGGTTGCGATACGGCTGGAATTATATAGACTGGTCTATATTAAAGCCAGGCCGAAGGCACCTGCTGACCGATCGATTCAAGGAGGGAAGGGTAATGACGACAKACATGGAAGCCCCGGCCACGGCCGCGTATTCACTGGCGACACTCAAGGACGTCAATCGCACCGCCGCGCTAAATCGCTGGCTGGGCTTCGAGGTGGTGCGCGCCGAAAAAGGGGAGGCGGAGCTGCGCATGCCGTGGCACGAAGAGGCCACGCAATACGCAKGCTTGCTCCATGCCGGCGTGCTCGGCGCGCTGGTCGACACGGCATGCGGTTTCGCTGCCACCACCGTGGCGGGGCCGGTACTGGCTTCGCACTATTCGGTGAATTGCATGGCGCCGGCGCTGGGGCAGGCCTTCGTGGCGCGCGCCAGCGTCGTCAAGGCGGGCAGGCGGCAGATATTCGCGCGGGCCGATGTGTTCGCCGAGMGCGACGGCGTGCTGCGGCTGGTCGCGTCGGGCGAGACCATCCTGGTGCCCGTGGGCAGCGTCGACGGGAAATAGTCTTTCATCCGCGCCGTTGGCGGATTGATCGCGCTGTTAACGCAATTAACGGCCAAGTGTTTTGCCTGCCCACGTTGGTGCCATCTCCGTTGCTGCCGGTGGGTGCAGGCCCGCTACCTCCGGCAACGTGCGTGCTTGCAGGGCAGCCCCTCGAATGGAGGGAAAACGGCTGGAAAACGGCTGGAAAGCCGCGTTGCGAGCTTCCAGCCATAGGGGCGCGGCTAACCGGGCGCGCGCCATCCACGTCCGGCTGCTTGCGCAGCTCCGAGACGCGCTTGCCAAGCTTGAGCAGCCGTTCGTTATTGAAGCTCTCCGAGCCGATCTGGAAGACCTGCTCGCCCTTGACGTTGGCGATCTTCGAGATCTCGGGCRCCGAGGCGATGATCTTGTCCACCGGCACCACCGCCGACTGGTAGGCGGCGGTATTGGTGGCGGCGGCGCCCGCGCCGGCAATGGTGCCGCCGGTGCCGATGATGACGATATTGGCCTTGCGGGCTTCGCTCGGCGCGCTGGCCCGCGCGGGTCATGGGCCGGGCCGCGGACTGCAGCACGATCGGGCCGGAGTCAGGGCTCCGGCCGTGGCACTACTCAGAACGCGTCGCCCGGCACCCGTACCCAGCCTTCCATCAGCACGCGCGCGCTGCGGCTCATGATGGCCTTGGTCACGGCCCATTCGCCGTCGACCTGGCTGGCTTGCGCGCCCACCCGCAAGGTGCCCGAAGGATGGCCGAAGCGCACCGCATTGCGTTCGYCGCCGCCGGCAGCCAGGTTCACCAGCGTGCCCGGGATCGCCGCGGCGGTGCCGATGGCCACGGCGGCCGTGCCCATCATGGCGTGATGGAGCTTGCCCATGGACAAGGCACGCACCAGCAGGTCGACGTCGCCGGCGGCAACGCGCTTGCCGCTGGAGGCAACGTAGTCGGCCGGCTTGGCGACAAAGGCCACCTTCGGCGTGTGCTGCCGCTTGGCGGCCTCGTCGATATTCTTGATCAGGCCCATGCGCATCGCGCCGTAGGCGCGGATGGTTTCGAACATGGTCAGGGCCTTGGCGTCGCCGTTGATGGCTTCCTGCAGCTCGGTGCCGGTGTAGCCGATGGCTTCGGCGTTGACGAAGATGGTCGGGATGCCGGCATTGATCATGGTCGCCTTGAGCGTGCCGACGCCCGGCACCTCGAGGTCGTCTACCAGGTTGCCGGTGGGGAACATGGCACCGCCCGCGCCTTCTTCCTCGGCGGCCGGATCCATGAACTCGAGCTGGACTTCGGCGGCGGSGAASGTCACGCCGTCGAGTTCGAARTCGCCRGTTTCCTGCACSGCGCCMTCGGTSAYSGGYACRTGSSCGAYGATGGTCTTGCCGATRTTGGCCTGCCAGATGCGCACGGTGGCCACGCCGTTGTGCGGGATGCGGCTCGGGTCGACCAKGCCGGCGCTGATGGCGAACGGCCCGACGGCGGCGGACAGGTTGCCGCAGTTGCCGCTCCAGTCGATAAAGGGCTGGTCGATCGAGACCTGGCCGAACAGATAGTCGACGTCGTGGCCGGGCCGGCTGCTCTTCGAGATGATGACGGTCTTGCTGGTGCTGGACGTTGCCGCGCCCATGCCGTCGATCTGCTTGCCGTAGGGGTCGGGGCTGCCGATCACGCGCATCAGCAGCTTGTCGCGCGCTTCGCCGGGCACCTGCGCGGCCGCGGGCAGGTCCTGCAGGCGGAAGAACACGCCCTTGCTGGTGCCGMCACGGATGTAGGTGGCGGGAATCTTGATCTGGGGTACGTGGGCCATGGAAATAGTGTCCTGGTGAAACCGGGCGGCACGCCGCCGTGCCGCCCGGAACGCAAGCCGCCTTATGTCAGGCCGCGGCTTTCGTCGATTCGAGGAAGTCCTGCGCGAAGCGCTGCAGCACGCCGCCCGCCTCGTAGATCGACACTTCTTCCGCGGTGTCGAGGCGGCACGTCACGGGGACTTCCACGCGCTCGCCGTTCTTGCGGTGGATGACGAGGGTGAGGTCCGCGCGCGGCTCGCGCTCGCCGATCACGTCGTAGGCCTCGGTGCCATCGATGCCAAGCGTCAGGCGGTTCACGCCCGGCTTGAACTCCAGCGGCAGCACGCCCATGCCGATCAGGTTGGTGCGGTGGATGCGCTCGAAGCCTTCGGCCACGATGACTTCCACGCCGGCGAGGCGCACGCCCTTGGCCGCCCAGTCGCGCGAGGAGCCCTGGCCATAGTCCGCCCCTGCGACGATGATCAGCGGCTGCTTGCGGTCCATATAGGTCTCGATGGCTTCCCACATGCGCACCACCTTGCCTTCCGGCTCGATGCGCGCCAGCGAACCCTTCTTGACCTTGCCGTCCACCACCGCCATCTCGTTGATCAGCGTGGGGTTGGCGAAGGTCGCGCGCTGCGCCGTGAGGTGATCGCCGCGGTGGGTCGCGTAGGAATTGAAGTCCTCCTCCGGCAGGCCCATCTTCGCCAGGTACTCGCCGGCGGCGCTGTCGAGCATGATGGCGTTCGACGGCGACAGGTGATCGGTCGTGATGTTGTCGCCCAGCACCGCCAGCGGACGCAGGCCCTGGAGCGTGCGCTCGCCTGCCAGCGCGCCTTCCCAGTAGGGCGGGCGGCGGATATAGGTGCTCTGCGGGCGCCAGTCGTACAGCGGGCTGATCTGCTCGCCGCTGTCGACCGCGAAGTTGAACATCGGCTCGTAGACCTTGCGGAAGTGCTCGGGCTTCACGCTCTTGGCCACGATCGCGTCGATTTCCTCGTCGCTCGGCMAGATGTCCTTGAGCCGGACCGGCTTGCCGTCCTTGTCGGTGCCCAGCACGTCTTGCTCGATGTCGAAGCGGATGGTGCCGGCGATGGCGTACGCGACCACCAGCGGCGGCGAGGCCAGGAAGGCCTGCTTGGCGTAGGGGTGGATGCGGCCGTCGAAATTGCGGTTGCCCGAGAGCACGGCGGTGGCGTACAGGTCGCGGTCGATGATCTCTTTCTGGATGGCCGGGTCGAGCGCGCCGGACATGCCGTTGCAGGTCGTGCAAGCGAAGGCCACGATGCCGAAGCCAAGCTGTTCCAGATCCGGCAGCAGGCCGGCTTCTTCCAGGTATAGCTGCACGGCCTTCGAACCCGGCGCCAGCGAACTCTTCACCCAYGGCTTGCGGGTCAGGCCGCGCGCGTTGGCGTTGCGCGCCAGCAGGGCGGCGGCGATCACGTTGCGCGGGTTGCTGGTGTTGGTGCAACTGGTGATGGCGGCGATGATCACGGCGCCGTCCGGCATCTGGCCGGGCGTTTCCTCCCACTTGCCGGCGATGCCGCGCTCGGCCAGGTCGGAGGTCGGCAGCCGCTTGTGCGGGTTGGACGGGCCGGCCATGTTGCGCACCACGGTGGAGAGGTCGAACTTGAGCACGCGCTCGTATTCGGCGTTCTTCAGCGTGTCCGCCMACAGGCCGGCAGTCCTGGCATAGGTTTCGACGAGCTTGATCTGTTCGTCCTCGCGGCCGGTAAGGCGCAGGTACTCGATGGTCTGCTCGTMGATGAAGAACATCGCGGCGGTGGCGCCGTATTCCGGGGCCATGTTGGAGATCGTCGCGCGGTCGCCGAGCGTCAGGCTCGAAGCGCCTTCGCCGCGGAACTCCAGGTAGGCGCCGACCACTTTTTCCTTGCGCAGGAACTCGGTCATCGCCAGCACGATGTCGGTGGCGGTGATGCCGGGCTGGCGCTTGCCGCTCAGTTCCACGCCGACGATATCCGGCAGCCGCATCCACGAGGCGCGGCCGAGCATCACGTTCTCGGCCTCCAGGCCGCCCACGCCGATAGCGATCACGCCCAGCGCGTCGACGTGCGGCGTGTGGCTGTCGGTACCCACCAGCGTGTCGGGGTAGGCCACGCCGCCCACCGAATGGATCACCGGAGACATCCGCTCCAGGTTGATCTGGTGCATGATCCCGTTGCCCGGCGGGATCACCTCGACGTTCTTGAACGCCTTCTTGGTCCAGTTGATGAAGTCGAAGCGGTCTTCGTTGCGCCGGTCTTCGATGGCACGGTTCTTGGCGAACGCGTCGGGGTCGAAGCCGCCACATTCCACGGCCAGCGAATGGTCGACGATCAGTTGCACGGGCACGACCGGGTTGACCTTCGCCGGGTCGCCGCCCTGGGCGGTGATGGCGTCGCGCAGGCCGGCCAGGTCGACCAGCGCGGTCTGGCCGAGGATGTCATGGCAAACCACGCGCGCCGGGAACCAGGGGAAATCCAGGTCACGCTTGCGCTCGATCAGTTGCTTGAGCGATGCGGTCAGCGTGGCCGGGTCGCAGCGGCGCACCAGGTTCTCGGCCAGCACGCGCGACGTGTACGGCAATTTGTCATAGGCACCCGGCTGGATCGCCTCGACCGCGGCGCGCGTGTCGAAGTAGTCCAGCTTGGTGCCCGGCAGCGGCTTGCGGTTTGCAGTGTTCATTTCGTAGGGAAGAGAGAAAATCATGATCCGGGGCAGTGGCCGTGCGTTGCGGCAGGCTGCCCCCGCTCCCGCGGGCGCCGCATGGCGGCGGCCCAGGGAGCAAACCGGACGCGGACTGTTACTTGCGGTCCTTGAGTGCCACGAACTCCAGGTTCTCCGGTCCAGTGTAGTTCGCGCTCGGGCGGATGATCTTGTTGTCGATGCGCTGCTCGATGATGTGCGCGGCCCAGCCCGAGGTACGCGAGATCACGAACAGCGGGGTGAACATGGCGGTCGGCACGCCCATCATGTGGTAGCTCACCGCGCTGAACCAGTCCAGGTTGGCGAACATCTTCTTGCCATCCTGCATGGTGGCTTCAATGCGATCGGCAATGTCGAACATCTTCATCGAGCCGGCGTCG